>CAKMOM010000112.1:0-42049 GCA_927910965.1 uncultured Streptococcus sp. | reverse complement strand
CCCTGTGTGCCTTGGGCAGTCTCAGAAAGAAGTGGGGTATCGTGTCAGTCAGAAATTGGATACGATCTTTTACAAAGGATTTTCAGAGGAAGAAATTCGTCAGTTTGAAGCCTTTCAAGAAAGAATTTTGGATAATCTGAAAGAGGAGGAAAATGAGGTTTAAAATGGAGCAAATTAGCTGTTTATAAGTAAAGACCACTTTTGACTTTGTTTTCCAACTCTTAGGACAAGGAAACTATGTGGTTAGCTATGGTCAGACTCAGATTGGTGGAGTTGCCTATGCCCAGTATGACATCTTCCGTCTAGAAAACGGGAAAATTGTGGAACATTGGGATAATAAGGAAGTCATGCCTAAGGTAGAAGACTTGACCAATAGAGGGAAGTTTTAAATTGAGGATACAGAATGATTGAATACAAAAATGTGGCGCTACGCTACACAGAAAAAGATGTCTTGAGAGATGTTAATTTACGGATTGAGAATGGCGAGTTTATGGTTTTAGTTGGTCCATCTGGATCAGGTAAGACGACCATGATCAAGATGGTCAACCGCCTCTTGGAACCGACTGATGGAAATATTTATATGGATGGCAAGCGTATCAAAGACTATGATGAGCGTGAACTTCGTCTTTCTACTGGTTATGTTTTACAGGCCATTGCTCTCTTTCCAAATCTAACGGTTGCTGAAAATATTGCCCTGATTCCTGAGATGAAGGGCTGGACTAAGGAAAAAATTGCTCAGAAAACAGAAGAGCTTTTGGCCAAGGTTGGCTTGCCAGTAGCTGAGTATGGGCATCGTTTACCTAGTGAACTATCTGGTGGGGAGCAACAGCGTGTTGGAATTGTACGGGCTATGATTGGTCAGCCTAAGATTCTCCTCATGGATGAACCTTTTTCGGCTCTTGATGCTATTTCGAGAAAACAGTTGCAGATTCTGACGAAAGAATTGCATAAAGAATTTGGGATGACAACGATTTTTGTAACCCATGATACGGATGAAGCTCTGAAATTGGCGGACCGTATTGCTGTCTTGCAGGATGGAGAGATTCGTCAGGTGGCGAATCCCGAGACGATTTTAAAAGCTCCTGCAACAGATTTTGTAGCAGACTTGTTTGGAGGTAGTGTACATGACTAATTTAATTGCAACTTTTCAGGATCGTTTTAGTGATTGGTTGACAGCTCTATCTCAACATTTGCAGTTGTCACTTTTGACCTTGTTGCTGGCCATCTTTATAGCGATTCCCTTGGCTGTTTATCTTCGATATCATGAGAAGTTAGCGGATTGGGTCTTACAGATTGCAGGGATTTTCCAGACCATCCCGTCTCTGGCCTTGTTAGGGCTCTTTATTCCCTTGATGGGAATTGGAACCTTGCCGGCTTTGACAGCTCTAGTGATTTATGCGATCTTTCCGATTTTACAAAATACCATCACTGGACTCAAGGGAATTGATCCAAGTCTACAAGAGGCTGGGATTGCCTTTGGGATGACTAGGTGGGAGCGTCTCAAGAAGTTTGAAATTCCACTTGCTATGCCTGTTATGATGTCTGGGATTCGGACGGCAGCGGTCTTGATTATCGGTACGGCAACCTTGGCGGCCTTGATTGGTGCAGGGGGACTGGGTTCCTTTATCCTTTTGGGAATTGACCGTAATAATGCCAGTCTGATTTTGATTGGGGCACTTTCTTCCGCAGTGCTTGCCATTGCCTTTAACTTCCTACTAAAAGTGATGGAAAAGGCAAAATTGCGGACGATTTTCTCTGGTTTTGCCTTGGTGACCATATTGCTTGGTTTGTCTTATAGTCCAGCTCTTTTGGCTCAAAAAGAGAAAGAAAACTTGGTTATTGCTGGGAAATTGGGACCGGAACCAGAAATTTTGGCCAATATGTATAAGTTGCTGATTGAAGAAAATACTAGTATGACTGCGACTGTTAAACCGAATTTTGGGAAGACAAGCTTTCTTTATGAAGCTCTGAAAAAAGGCGATATTGACATTTATCCTGAATTTACTGGTACGGTGACTGAAAGTCTACTTCAACCATCACCGAAAGTGAGTCATGAGCCAGATCAGGTTTATCAGGTGGCGCGTGATGGCATTGCCAAACAGGATCATCTAGCCTATCTCAAACCTATGTCTTATCAAAATACCTATGCTGTAGCTGTTCCGAAAAAGATTGCTCAAGAATATGGCTTGAAGACCATTTCGGATTTGAAAAAAGTAGAAGGGCAATTGAAGGCAGGCTTTACACTTGAGTTTAATGACCGTGAAGATGGAAATAAGGGCTTGCAGTCAATGTATGGTCTCAATCTCAATGTAGCGACCATGGAGCCAGCTCTTCGCTATCAGGCAATTCAGTCAGGCGATATTCAAATTACGGATGCCTATTCGACCGATGCGGAATTGGCGCGTTATGATTTGCAGGTCTTGGAAGATGACAAGCAACTCTTTCCACCTTATCAAGGGGCTCCACTGATGAAAGAAGCTCTTCTCAAGAAACATCCAGAGTTGGAAACAGTTCTCAATAAATTGGCTGGTAAAATTACTGAAAGCCAGATGAGCCAGCTCAACTATCAAGTGGGTGTTGAAGGCAAGTCAGCAGAACAAGTAGCCAAGGAGTTTCTACAAGAACAAGGTTTGTTGAAAAAATAGCTTGAAAAGCTAAACTCAACTTGGTTAAACGACTATATAGAAGAATGCTCAGACAATGTTGTCTGGGCTTTTTTGATTGTTGAAAAGATGAAAACTCAGTAGCCTAGAAATAAGGCAACTGAGCTCTACTCTGTATTCAATTTTTAGGAATGAGAAGGTCTAGATAAAACTGGACAACTTCCTGGTATGTAAAGTCTTGTCCTTTTTTGAGCCACCAGGTCAATGTCTCGATAAAGTTGGACACGACCAAGTGTTGGAGGTAAGAAGTAGGCAGATTAGTGTGGGCTTCTTTTAACTCATCAGCCAACATGGGATAGACATGGTGTTCTAGCTCTTTATGGAGTTGACGGAGGAAGTAGTCATTTTTGGAAAATAGCAGACTAGTAACATGGTCCTGGTTTTTCTGAAAATGTAAAAAGATATGTGCGAGGTAGTCCTCGGTAGTAAAGTGTCCTTCCCTTTCAAAGAGATGATGAAAGAGGTAGCGACAGAGCTCATCTAAAAGGAGTTCCTTGCTTTCATAGTGACAGTAAAAAGTAGAACGCCCAACATCTGCTAGGTCAATGATATCCTGAACAGTAGTGGCATCATAGCCTTTGTCGTTCAAAAGTTGTAAAAAAGCTTGATAGATGGCTTTTTTCGTCTTGCTGACTCGACGGTCTCTTTTTGGCATGTAGACACTTGAGACAAACTGTTCAGAACTGAACATGGCTGACAGTTTGCTTCTATCCTTTCTTTGAATTTTTATTAGATAATACAAATGAAAGAAGTATGTATATACCCATTATACCAAAGGAGGGAGAGAAATGAGTTCTAAAACATCTATCTGGTTAGCTTTTTTCTTAAATTTAAGCTATGCGATTGTTGAGTTTATCGCAGGAGGAATCTTTGGTTCGAGTGCAGTTCTTGCTGATTCCGTTCATGACTTGGGAGATGCTATAGCCATTGGCATCTCAGCCCTTTTAGAAACAATTTCAAACCGTGAAGAAGATAGACAGTACACCTTGGGTTACAAACGTTTTTAGTCTTTTAGGAGCCATGCTAACGGCTGTGATTCTTATGATAGGGTCTGTCCTAGTGATCTTGGAAAATGTCACAAAGATTGTTCACCCGCAACCCGTCAATGAGGAAGGCATCCTCTGGCTGGGAATCATTGCAGTAGCCATTAATGTGCTAGCAAGTCTGGTAGTTCGTAAGGGGAAAACAAAGAACGAGTCAATTCTTAGCCTGCATTTTTTGGAAGACACTCTTGGTTGGTTGGCCGTCATTCTAATGGCGATTATTCTTCGATTTACGGACTGGTATATCCTCGATCCGCTTTTATCACTAGTTATTTCTATCTTTATTCTGTCGAAAGCCATTCCTCGCTTTTGGAGCGCACTGAAAATTTTCCTAGATGCTGTGCCAGAAGGAGTCGAGACAAGTGATTTGGAGAAGGATTTAGAGGCTCTACCCAATGTCAACAGTGTCAATCAACTTAGCATTTGGTCCATGGATGGTCTAGAGAATAATGCTATTGTTCACATTTGTATCAAGGACTGGGAACAGATGATGGAAACCAAAGAAGTGGTGCGTCAATGTTTAGAAGAAAGAGGCGTGCAGAATATCACTATTGAAGTAGATAGCAGTCAAAGCAATCATGCGCAACATAAGCGGAGGGTGAGAGAATTAGAGCAGAAGCATGGGCATCATCATTAGAAAAGCGACCTCGCTAGAGGTCGTTTTGTTATCCTATTCATTCCTTGTACTTTCTCTCAGAGTCAGTCTGGTTCCCAACATGGTTAGGCTAGGGATTTTGCGACCGTGGAGTACTTCTTTATTAAGAATATCCATACCTGCTCGGCCCATTTCTTCGGTATAGACGGTGATGCTGGAGAGGGGAGGATAGACTTGCTTGGTCAGACTAGTGTCGTTAAAAGAAATGAGGCTGACGCGATCTGGCAGGCTGATTCCAGTTTCTTGGAGGGCACGGAGGGCGCCGATAGCTAAGCTATCGCTGGCTGCGAAAAAGGCTGGTGGGAGTTGGTCTCCCAAGTTCTGAATGGCCTCCTTCATCAAGTCATAGCCAGACTGGGCAGTAAAGCTTCCTTGAAAGATCAGTTCATCATGATAGATTCCCTTTGCTTGACTGTAGTTTCTAAAATTTTCCAGTCGCTTATCCTCAATGATTTCTTCTTGGTCGGTTGTTTCTTCAAGGCCTGTTAGAATCCCGATGCGGTCCATCCCTTGGCTGAGAAAATAATCGACAACCTGTTTCATGGCAGTGTAAAAGTCTGTGATAATGCAGGTATGTCCCAGGGAAAGTGTATCGCTGTCTAGAAAGACCAGGGGTTTTTGGTATTCTTCAAAGGCAGAAATCTGAGTTCGGCTAAACTTTCCGATGCAGAGAATCCCAATCACTTCCTCGCTCAGGGTAAAAGGATGGTCATTAAAATAGCGCAAGATATCATAGTCCAACTCTTGGGCTCTTTTCTCTATGCCTAGGCGAATCTGGTAGTAGTAGAGATCGTCCAGCTCCCCTTGTTCGCTGACCCATTGGATAATGGCAATTTTTTGCTTGGGCTTGTGGGACTCGCCTGTCTTGAGGTGTTTGGTGTAGCCCAGCTCTTCAGCAACGGTTAAAATACGGTGTCTGGTTTCTTCTGTAACAGATAGGCTCTGGTCGCGGTTTAGAACACGGGATACGGTCGCGATAGAGACAGAGGCTAGCTGTGCAATATCTTTTAAGGTAGCCATAAATCCTCCTTCTTTAAGGTTAGTATATCATATTTTTCTGTATTTTACTGATAGTTTAGTAAAATTTTAGTAAAAAGGATTGACCTTGGGAAATCCCTTGGATACAATAGAAGAAAACGATTACATGTTAAGGTGACTTAACGGACAGTCAAAGGAGAATTCAAATGACCCAACATCTTACTGCAGAAGCACTTCGCAAAGACTTTCTTGCTGTTTTTGGTCAAGAAGCAGACCAAACTTTCTTTTCACCAGGTCGTATCAATTTGATTGGTGAACACACGGACTATAATGGTGGACATGTATTTCCAGCAGCCATTTCCTTGGGAACTTACGGTGCAGCTCGTAAGCGTGACGACCAAGTCTTGCGTTTCTACTCAGCCAACTTTGAGGACAAGGGAATTATCGAAGTGCCTCTAGCTGACCTCAAGTTTGAAAAAGAGCACAGCTGGACCAACTATCCAAAAGGGGTTCTTCATTTCTTGCAAGAAGCTGGGCATGTGATTGACAAAGGTTTTGATTTTTATGTTTATGGGAATATCCCAAATGGTGCTGGTTTGTCTTCTTCAGCATCCCTTGAACTTTTGACAGGAGTCGTGGCAGAGCATCTCTTTGATTTAAAATTAGAGCGTCTCGATTTGGTTAAAATTGGAAAACAAACAGAAAACAACTTTATCGGAGTCAACTCTGGCATTATGGACCAGTTTGCTATCGGTATGGGAGCTGACCAACGTGCTATTTACCTAGATACCAACACCTTAGAGTATGATTTGGTACCACTTGATTTGAAAGACAATGTCGTTGTTATCATGAACACCAATAAACGCCGTGAATTGGCGGATTCTAAATATAATGAACGCCGTGCTGAGTGTGAAAAAGCAGTAGAAGAACTACAAGTGGCTTTGGACATTCAAACCTTGGGTGAATTGGACGAATGGGCCTTTGACCAATATAGCTATCTGATTAAAGATGAAAATCGTTTGAAACGTGCTCGTCACGCTGTTCTTGAAAACCAACGTACCCTCAAAGCTCAAGCAGCCCTTCAGGCAGGTGATTTGGAAATATTTGGTCGCTTGATGAATGCGTCACACGTTTCGCTGGAGCATGATTATGAAGTAACTGGTTTGGAATTGGATACTCTTGTTCATACAGCTTGGGCACAAGAAGGAGTTCTCGGTGCTCGTATGACAGGGGCAGGTTTTGGTGGCTGTGCCATTGCTTTGGTGCAAAAAGATGCTGTTGATGCCTTTAAGGAAGCTGTTGGCAAACACTACGAGGAAGTAGTTGGCTACGCTCCAAGCTTCTATATCGCTGAAGTTGCAGGTGGCACTCGCGTCCTTGACTAGTCAAAAGGAGGCTCTATAGTGACCTTAGTAGATAAATTTGTAACACATGTCATTTCTGAAAGTTCATTTGAGGAAATGGATCGAATCTACCTGACCAATCGTGTCTTGGCACGAGTGGGAGAGGGTGTTTTGGAAGTTGAGACGGATCTGGATAAATTGATTGACCTCAAGGACCAGCTGGTTGAGGAAGCCGTTCGATTAGAGACGATTGAGGATAGTCAGACTGCGCGTGAAATCCTTGGTGCTGAATTGATGGACTTGGTGACTCCTTGTCCGAGTCAGGTCAATCGTGACTTTTGGGCCACCTATGCTCAATCTCCTGAGCAAGCGATAGCGGATTTCTACCAACTCAGTCAGAAGAATGACTACATCAAACTCAAGGCCATTGCTAAAAATATCGCTTATCGTGTTCCATCTGATTACGGTGAGCTTGAAATTACCATCAACCTCTCTAAGCCTGAAAAGGATCCCAAAGAGATTGCGGCAGCCAAGTTGGTGCAAGCTAGTAATTATCCCCAGTGTCAGCTTTGTCTAGAGAATGAGGGTTACCTTGGTCGAGTTAACCACCCAGCTCGCAGCAATCACCGTATTATCCGTTTTGAAATGGCTGGTCAGGATTGGGGCTTCCAGTATTCGCCCTATGCCTACTTTAATGAGCATTGTATCTTCTTAGAGGGTCAGCATCGTCCCATGGCCATTAGTCGTCAGAGCTTTGAACGCCTGCTGGCTATCGTAGAGCAGTTTCCAGGATATTTTGCTGGATCTAATGCCGACTTGCCGATTGTGGGGGGCTCTATTCTAACTCATGATCACTATCAGGGAGGCCGTCACGTATTTCCTATGGAATTGGCTCCCTTGCAAAAGACCTTTCGATTTGCAGGTTTTGAGCAGGTTAAGGCTGGGATTGTCAAGTGGCCTATGTCAGTGCTGCGTTTGACCTCGGATTCTAAAGAGGATTTGATCAACTTGGCTGATAAGATTTTGCAGGAATGGCGTCAGTATTCAGACCCTGAAGTGCAGATTTTGGCTGAGCTGATGGGACACCGCATCATACCATCACACCCATTGCCCGTAAACGCGATGGACAGTTTGAGTTGGACTTGGTCTTGCGAGACAATCAGACATCGCCAGAGCATCCTGATGGCATCTATCATCCCCACAAGGATGTCCAACATATCAAGAAGGAAAATATCGGCTTGATTGAGGTCATGGGCTTGGCAATCTTGCCACCACGTCTAAAAGAAGAGGTGGAGCAAGTCGCTAGCTATCTTGTAGGAGAAGCTGATACAGTTGCCGATTATCATCAGGAATGGGCAGACCAACTCAAAGTCCAACATCTAGACCTAACAGATAAAGAAAAAGCCCTTGAAATTGTCAAGGACTCTGTTGGTGCTATCTTTGCACGTGTACTTGAGGATGCAGGAGTCTACAAGCAAACGGAACAGGGACAAGCAGCCTTTATGCGCTTTGTGGAGCAGGTCGGAATTTTGCCAGACTAGGAGCTTTCTCCTTGCACAGTCCTATAAAAAGTAGTATCATAGTGTCGTTTGAAATATCAGGAGGAAACGATGAAAGATTTTCATTTTGACGCTATATCTGCCTTTGAAAATTACGAAATTGAAAAAATGAGAGATGGTCACGTTGTGGTGACGACCAAAGTAGTGGACTCGTCGCTCAACTACTATGGCAATGCCCATGGTGGCTATCTCTTTACCCTTTGTGACCAGATCAGCGGTTTGGTGGTCATATCTCTAGGATTAGACGGAGTGACGCTCCAATCCTCTATCAACTACCTCAAAGCAGGAAAACTTGATGATGTGCTGACTATTAAAGGAGAATGTGTCCATCAAGGTCGCACAACCTGCGTAGTGGATGTCGATATTACCAATCAAGAAGGCAGAAATGTCTGTAAGGCAACCTTTACCATGTTTGTCACAGGACAGAGGTCAGAAGACAGACAGGTAAGGATATAGAGAAACAAAAAAGAGGCTCACACCTCTTTTTCTTATTTCTTTTTATGATTTAATACGGCATTGAGGACAATGGCAAGTAGGCTGGCTACGACGATTCCGTTTGAGAAGAACATTTGGAAGGCTGTCGGCATGCTGACAAAGAGATTACTGTTATTTAGACCGACACCTGCAGCGATTGAAACAGCTGCGATAAGAAAGTTGTGTTCATTGTTAGCAAAGTCAACACGGGCGAGGATTTGCATCCCTTGAATAGACACAAAACCAAACATTACCAGCATGGCACCACCGAGGACAGGGCTTGGAATGATTTGAGCAAGGGCACCAAACTTAGGAAGGAGTCCAAGGAGAACCAGGAAACCAGCTGCGTAGTAGATTGGTAGGCGAGTCTTGATACCTGATAATTTAACCAAACCAACGTTTTGTGAAAATCCTGTGTAAGGGAAGGTGTTAAAGATTCCTCCGAGAAGTACGGCCAAACCTTCTGCTCGGTAACCGTTGCGAAGGCGCGTGCTGTCAATTGGATCTTTTGTGATATCAGACAAGGCCAGATAAACACCAGTTGACTCAACCATAGAAACCGTTGCGATGATACACATCATGACAATAGATGAGATTTCAAAGGTTGGCATCCCAAAGTAGAGGGGAGTTGGGACATGGACAAGCGGTGCTGCCGCAACAGGGGAGAAGTCCACCAAGCCCATGCTAGCAGCAATGGCAGTTCCAACAACCAAACCAATCAAAATAGAGATAGACTTGATAAATCCTTTGGTAAAGATGTTGATCAAGAGGATAATCAAAACAGTAATAGCTGCAAGTAGGAGACTTTGACCAGTTGGCTCTGGAACGTTATTTCCCATATTTCCAATAGCAACAGGAATCAAGGTTAAACCAATCGTGGTAATAACAGATCCTGTTACGATAGATGGGAAGAGATTGGCTACTTTTGAGAAAACGCCTGAAACAAGAACCACGTAAATCCCTGATGCGATAAGGGCACCAAACATAGCACCACTACCATGGCTTTGCCCAATCATAATCAAGGGAGCGACCGACTGGAAGGCAACTCCAAGAACGACTGGGAGTCCAATCCCAAAGTATTTGTTGAGTTGGAGTTGGAGGAAGGTTGCCACACCACACATGAAGATATCTGTGGAAATCAGGTAGGTCAACTGCTCAGTCGAATAGCCAAGGGCTGTCGCAATCATGATAGGAACCAGAATGGACCCTGAGTACATGGCTAGTAAGTGTTGCAAGCCAAGAACGGCTGCTTGCGAATGTTTTTCTTGAGTTTGCATTAGAGATCTGCCTCCTTAAAAATAACTTGACCATTTTCAAAACGATCCAAACGAGCGAGTGATAGGACAGGATAGCCTGCTTTTTCAAGCAAATCACGGCCATCTTGGAAAGATTTTTCAATCACAATACCGATAGCTTCGACTGTTGCTCCAGCCTGTTCGATGATTTGAATCAAGCCTTTGGCAGCTTGGCCATTAGCAAGAAAATCGTCAATAATCAAGACCTTGTCCTCTGGTGAGAGAAATTTGCCAGCGATAGAAACGGTGCTGGTTACCTGCTTGGTAAAGGAGTAAACTTCGGCAGTTAAGATTCCTTCGTTCATAGTGATGTTCTTAGCTTTTTTGGCGAAAATCATGGGAACGTTTAAGGATTCCGCTGTAAAAATGGCTGGGGCAATACCTGACGCTTCAATGGTTACGACCTTGGTAATGCCAGCAGAAGCAAATTTTTCCGCAAAAACCTTACCAATCTCTCTCATCAAGCTAAAGTCAACTTGGTGGGTTAAAAAGGAATCCACCTTGAGGATGTTGTCACCCAAGATATGCCCATCCTTGAGGATGCGCTCTTCTAATAATTTCATAAGACCTCCTAAAGTCTAAAAGCCAGTTTACTTGTTGGTTAAATGTTTCTATGGTGATCCAGTTTGCTAGTACTATATATTTGATAAAACTAGTACGAGCGAAGCGAGTCTTATCAAATATTTCCTGTTGTAGTGGTATCATAGACAATAAGTTTGTTATTGTCTATGACGGAATTTTTTGAGACTTTTGGCTCAAAAATTAGGGATGAAATTCCGAAGGAAGTTGCTCCCGTCCGCACTAATTAAGGGAAATATTAAAAATATTCAAAAAGGACCTACTTAATCTCTAAGTAAGTCCCCAAAATAGGCATGGCAAAAACGACCATACCTCACTTCTGACTTACTTATTGTTAGGTGTTCCGGCACCTTGTAGAAACGTCGTGCCAATTCACGACATAAACAAGTAAAATGATATTCAATTTTAAATAGGCTTGAGCCAATGTTTTTATTTTACACTAAATAACTTTAGAAATCAAATATTTTGTTAGTGTTTTGGTTTAAAAAACGAACAAATATAATAAAAATGGGCAAAAATTAACTTATTGGCTAACATTTAGAAGGTTTTTTCCATCATAAAAGGCATATTATCAAGTTTTTAAACACTTGACAATATGCCTTTTTAACTTTAAAGACTTTTTCCAAATCTTTATTATTCTACTCGCTAAATCTTAAAAAATAGCCATCTGGATCCAAAACTGCAAACTCATGAGGATAGATATAGTAATCTCCAACACGAAACTTTCTTTTGGTTAAGGGACGATGGATAGGATAGTCAGCTTCTAGCAGTTTTTGGTGGAGTTGAGGGACATCTTCAATACCAAAGGAAATATTGACACCGCGCCCGAAAGGATAGGTTAGTTGGGCTAATTCTTCTGTGCTGCCTTCTTCTAGCATAAGTTGGCAGTCTTCAAGTGAGAGGAAGAGAAATTTCTCCTCTGGACGCTCGTATTCGACAGAGAATCCCAGCAAGTCGCAGTAGAAGTGGCGTGACTTTTCGAGGTCAGATACTACAAATTCAGGAATGACAGCTTGATAGTCCATTAGCTTTCTCCTTAGAGCTCAATCTCCATGACAATGGGTGTGTGGTCTTGACGCGCACCTGAGTCGATCATATCAGACTTAGTCACATTGTCAGCGATGCGGTTACTTGTGAGCCAGTAGTCGATTCTCCAGCCAGTATTGTTGATTTTAGAAGTCTTGCTGCGTTGTGCCCACCAAGTGTAGCGTTCTGGAACATCGCCGTGAATGTGGCGGAAGGTATCCGTAAATCCAGTTGCCAAAAGGTTGGTAAATCCAGCACGTTCCTCGTCGGTAAATCCAGGTGAACGGCGGTTGCTAGCAGGATTTGCAAGGTCGATTTCATTGTGGGCTACGTTGTAGTCACCGGTTGCAAGGACTGGTTTTTGTTTGTCCAACTCCGCTAAATACTCAGCATATTTGACATCCCAGACTTGACGTTCTTCCAAGCGTTTGAGTCCATCTCCAGCATTTGGTGTGTAAACTTGGGTAACGAAAAATTTATCAAATTCTAGAGTGATGATACGACCTTCCAAGTCCATGGTAGAAGGGGCACCGATTTTTGGGAAGCTGATAGTTGGCGTAAGTTCTTTCTTATAGAGGAACATGGTTCCAGCATAGCCTTTACGGGCAGGTTCTTGGGAAGAGCGCCACGTGTTTTCGTAACCTGGGAAGAGTTCCTCTAAAATTTCCAAGTGTTTCTTTGTAGGACCCTTGGCAGAAAGCTTGGTTTCTTGGATAGCAATGATATCAGCATTTTCAGCGACCAAAGTTTGTAGTACTTCTTGGGACAATTTGGCACGAGTTGAGTCACTAGTTAGGGCAGCATTGAGGGAATCAATATTCCATGAGATGAGTTTCATAAAGTTACCTTTTTCATTCAGATTATAGATTTTATTATACCAAAAAAAGGTCCATTTCCCCAACGTATGGCTTGAAAAATCACTCTCTTTCGTTTATAATTAAGAATGATTTTATGAAAGGGAGTGAAAATAAATGAAATTTTACTCATATGACTATGTACTTAGCCAAATCAGTCAGCAAAATGGCATCATGATTGGCTTTGGAATTGTTCTCCTAGCTATCACAGGATTTTTTGCTTTTAAAGCCTATCGAGATAAAAAGGGGACTAAGTTTCGGGAATTGGTCATGATTTTGGCCTTGACCTTGGTGGCCATGCTTTTGGTGACAATCTCAAAATACCAGACCAATCAAGCCTCTAACAACCAATTTCAAACTTCCCTTCATTTCATAGAGGTTGTTTCCAAAGACTTGGGAGTGGATAAATCAGAAGTTTATGTCAATACTTCTGCAGCCACTGATGGAGCACTTATCAAGGTAGGTTCAAATTTCTATCGTGCCATGAACGGGAGCCAACCAGACAAGTATCTTTTAGAGAAATTAGAATTGCATCAAACAGACGCTATTGAATTGGTGGAGGTAAACAAATGACACTCAATTATATGGAAATTTTAATCAAACTGGCCCTGGGTCTTTTCTCTCTTGTTTTTGTTATTAATGTGACAGGAAAGGGGAATCTAGCACCTAACTCTGCTACAGACCAAATTCAGAACTATGTTCTTGGTGGTATCATCGGTGGGGTGATTTACAATAGTTCAATCAGCATTCTGCAGTACGCAGTGATTTTGATGATGTGGACGATTTTGGTCTTGACCCTCAAGTGGCTCAATAACAATGTTCGTTTTGTCAAACGCTTGATTGATGGAAAACCAACTCTCCTTATCAAAAATGGGCAGATTGACCCAGAAGCCTGTCGTTCAGTTGGTTTGTCTGCAGCAGAAGTTGCTCTCAAACTTCGTAGCCAAGGGATTTTCCAGATGAAACAGGTCAAACGCGCTGTGCAGGAGCAAAATGGCCAACTCATCGTGGTCCAAATGGGAGATGAAAATCCTAAGTATCCAGTTGTGACTGACGGTGTGATCCAAGTAGATGTTTTGGAATCGATTGGTCGTAGCGAAGAGTGGTTGCTTGATAACCTCAACAAGCAAGGACATGACAATGTAGCTAATATCTTTATCGCTGAGTATGACAAGGGTGCCGTTACAGTCGTAACCTATGAATAAGAAAAACCTGGGGTCTTGGCCTCAGGTTTCTATTTGCAATCAGAAAGGGATTTTATGTCCATTATTCAAAAACTTTGGTGGTTTTTCAAGTTAGAAAAACGCCGTTATCTAGTCGGAATTGTGGCCCTGGTCTTGGTTTCCGTCCTTAATCTCATTCCCCCCATGGTCATGGGGCGGGTCATTGATGCTATCACATCGGGACAATTAACCCAGCAGGACCTCCTTCTTGACCTATTTTATTTGCTACTTGCAGCCTTTGGGATGTATTATCTGCGCTATGTTTGGCGCATGTATATCCTCGGGACTTCCTACCGTTTGGGGCAGATTATGCGGTCTCGCTTATTTGAGCATTTCACAAAAATGTCTCCAGCCTTTTATCAGACCTATCGGACAGGGGACCTGATGGCGCATGCCACCAACGATATCAATGCCTTAACTCGTCTGGCGGGTGGAGGAGTCATGTCTGCGGTGGATGCTTCAATCACAGCTTTAGTGACCTTGCTAACCATGCTTTTTAGCATCTCATGGCAAATGACCTTAGTTGCCATTTTACCCTTACCTTTCATGGCTTATGCGACCAGTCGTTTGGGAAGAAAGACTCACAAGGCCTTTGGTGAATCACAGGCTGCCTTTTCTGAACTCAATAACAAGGTGCAGGAGTCCGTATCAGGTATCAAAGTGACCAAGTCTTTCGGTTATCAGGCGGACGAGTTGGAGTCCTTTCAGGCAGTCAATGAATTGACCTTCCAAAAGAACCTCCAAACCATGAAATACGATAGTCTCTTTGACCCTATGGTTCTCTTGTTTGTTGGTTCATCCTATGTTTTAACGCTTTTGGTAGGCTCCTTGATGGTTCAGGAGGGGCAGATTACGGTTGGTAATCTAGTTACCTTCATCAGCTACTTGGATATGCTAGTTTGGCCTCTTATGGCCATCGGCTTCCTCTTTAATATTACCCAGCGAGGGAAGGTTTCTTACCAGCGGATTGAGGAACTTTTGTCTCAGGAATCACCTGTACAAGACCCTGAGTTTCCTCTAGACAGTATTGAAAATGGGCGCTTGCAGTATGTCATTGATAGCTTTGCCTTTGAAAATGAGGAAACACTGACAAATGTTCACTTTAGTCTGGAAAAAGGGCAAACATTGGGCTTGGTTGGTCAAACAGGCTCTGGAAAAACGTCCTTGATTAAGCTCCTCTTACGTGAATACGATGTGGATAAGGGTGCTATTTACCTAAACGGTCATAATATTCGTGACTATCGTCTGACAGATCTTCGTAGTCTTATGGGCTATGTTCCTCAGGACCAGTTTCTCTTTGCGACTTCAATCTTAGACAATATTCGCTTTGGGAATCCTAACTTGCCCCTTTCAGCAGTCGAGGAAGCGACTAAGCTAGCTCAAGTTTATCAAGACATTGTAGACATGCCTCAGGGATTTGAGACCATTATCGGTGAAAAGGGAGTCAGTCTTTCTGGTGGTCAAAAGCAGCGTCTGGCCATGAGTCGGGCTATGATTTTAGATCCAGATATCTTGATTTTGGATGATTCTTTGTCGGCCGTGGATGCCAAGACAGAATATGCGATTATTGACAACCTTAAGGAGACGCGAAAGGACAAGACAACCATTATTACGGCTCATCGCCTGAGTGCAGTTGTCCATGCAGATCTAATCTTGGTTCTGCAAAATGGTCAAATTATCGAACGAGGCAGGCACGAAGACTTGCTAGCTATGGATGGCTGGTATGCCCAAACCTACCAGTCTCAGCAGTTAGAAATGAAAGGAGAAGAAGATGCAGAATAAACAAGAACAATGGGTTGTATTGAAGCGCTTGATGTCCTATCTCAAGCCTTATGGACTCCTGACCTTTTTGGCACTCAGCTTTCTCCTAGCGACGACGGTCATTAAAAGCGTCATTCCCCTTGTGGCCTCCCACTTTATCGATCAGTATCTCAGAAATCTCAACCAACTCGCTGTGATCGTTTTGCTGGCCTACTATGGCCTTTATATCCTACAAACTCTGGTCCAGTATGTCGGCAATCTTCTCTTTGCGCGCGTGTCTTACAGTATTGTTAGAGATATTCGTCGAGATGCCTTTGCCAATATGGAAAAGCTGGGTATGTCTTATTTTGACAAGACGCCAGCAGGATCTATCGTCTCTCGTTTGACAAATGACACCGAGACTATTAGTGATATGTTTTCGGGGATATTATCCAGCTTTATCTCAGCAGTTTTCATCTTTCTGACAACCCTTTATACCATGTTGGTGTTGGATTTTCGTTTGACAGCTTTGGTCTTGCTCTTTCTCCCCTTGATTTTCATTTTGGTCAATCTCTATCGGAAAAAATCAGTGAAAATCATTGAGAAAACCAGAAGTCTCTTGTCAGATATCAATAGCAAGCTGGCTGAAAACATCGAGGGAATCAGAATAATCCAGGCCTTTAATCAAGAGAAGCGCCTACAGTCAGAGTTTGATGAAATCAACCAAGAACACTTGGTCTATGCCAACCGTTCTGTAGCCTTGGATGCCCTCTTTTTGCGCCCTGCCATGAGTTTGTTGAAACTCCTAGGATATGCAGTTTTAATGGCCTATTTTGGCTATCGTGGCCTTTATCTGGGAATAACTGCCGGGACTATGTATGCCTTTATCCAGTACATCAACCGCCTTTTTGACCCCTTGATTGAAGTAACGCAAAACTTTTCAACCCTTCAAACTTCCATGGTTTCTGCAGGCCGTGTCTTTGCCCTGATAGACGAGAGGACCTATGAACCCCTTCAAGAAAATGGGCAGGACGAGATCAAAGAAGGCAATATCCGTTTTGAACATGTATGTTTCTCTTATGATGGAAAACATCCGATTCTGGATGACATTTCTTTCTCTGTTAATAAGGGTGAAACCATAGCTTTTGTAGGGCATACAGGTTCTGGGAAATCTTCGATTATTAATGTCCTCATGCGCTTTTATGAATTTCAGTCAGGGCGAGTTCTCTTGGATGATGTGGATATCAGGAACTACAGTCAGGAAGAGTTGAGAAAAAACATCGGTCTGGTCTTGCAGGATCCCTTCCTCTATCATGGGACCATTAAGTCCAATATCGCCATGTACCAAAATATTAGTGATGAGCAGGTACAGGCTGCAGCTAGCTTCGTAGATGCAGATTCCTTTATTCAAGAACTTCCTCAGGGTTATGACGCCCCTGTTTCTGAGCGTGGCTCCAGTTTTTCAACAGGGCAGCGCCAGCTTCTAGCCTTTGCTAGAACAGTCGCCAGTCAGCCTAAAATCCTGATTTTGGATGAAGCGACAGCCAATATTGACTCTGAAACAGAAAGTTTGGTTCAAGCTTCACTGGCGAAGATGAGACAGGGACGGACAACCATTGCCATTGCCCACCGTCTTTCTACTATCCAAGACGCCAACTGTATTTATGTTTTGGACAAAGGGCGAATTATTGAGAGTGGAACCCATGAGGAACTCTTGGCTCTGGGAGGAACCTATCACAAGATGTATAGTTTGCAGGCAGGGGCCATGGCCTAATACTCTTTGAAAATCTATTCAAGTCAGGTCAGCTTTATCTGCAACCTAAAAGCTGTACTTTGATTTTCATTGAGTGTAAGAAGGAAATCCTTCAAATTACAGATTTCTTTCACCGCCTTTTCCATTTTGTGGTATAATGAAAAATGTTGACAAATAGTATAATAAAAACAAAGGAGAAACAGCATGCTGAAATGGGAAGACTTGCCCGTGGAAATGAAATCAAGCGAGGTTGAGTCTTACTACCAGCTTGTCTCTAAAAGGAAGGGTTCGCTGATTTTCAAGCGTTGCTTGGATTGGGTTCTAGCCTTGGTTGTACTTGTTCTGACCTCTCCCATCTTTCTCATCTTGAGCATTTGGATCAAGTTGGATAGCAAGGGGCCAGTGATTTACAAGCAAGAGCGCGTGACCCAGTACAATCGACCTTTCAAGATTTGGAAGTTCCGTACCATGGTGACGGATGCGGATAAACAAGGGAGTCTGGTGACTTCTGCTAACGATAGCCGCATTACCAAGGTTGGCAATTTTATCCGCCGTGTCCGTTTGGACGAACTGCCTCAGTTGGTCAATGTTCTTAAAGGTGAGATGTCCTTTGTAGGGACGCGTCCTGAAGTGCCTCGTTACACAGAGCAGTATAGCCCTGAGATGATGGCAACCTTGCTTTTGCCAGCAGGGATTACCTCTCCAGCCAGCATCAACTACAAGGATGAGGACACTATCATCAGTCAAATGACGGAGAAAGGTCTGTCGGTTGACCAAGCCTATGTCGAACACGTCCTTCCTGAAAAGATGCGCTATAACCTCGCCTATCTCCGAGAGTTTAGTTTCCTTGGAGACATCAAAATCATGTTTCAAACCGTGTTTGAAGTGCTAAAATAAAGTAGTCATGAGAAAATGAGTACAGATAAAAGGAGCAAATCAATGCCAAATTACAATATTCCATTTTCACCACCCGATATTACGGAAGCAGAAATTGCTGAAGTAGCGGATACCCTGCGTTCTGGTTGGATTACAACAGGTCCTAAGACCAAAGAACTGGAGCGTCGCTTGTCTCAATATACACAGACGCCCAAGACTGTCTGTCTTAACTCTGCAACTGCCGCTCTTGAGTTGATTTTGCGTGTTTTGGAAGTGGGTCCTGGAGATGAAGTCATCGTTCCAGCTATGACTTATACAGCTTCATGTAGTGTCATCACTCACGTAGGAGCGACCCCTGTCATGGTGGATATTCAAGCAGATACGTTTGAGATGGACTATGACTTGCTGGAGCAAGCTATCACTGAAAAGACAAAGGTGATCATCCCAGTAGAGCTCGCAGGGATTGTTTGCGACTATGACCGTTTGTTCCAAGTCGTGGAGAAGAAACGGGATCTCTTTACAGCTGCTAGCAAGTGGCAAAAGGCCTTTAACCGTATCGTAATTGTCTCAGATAGTGCCCATGCTTTAGGATCTACATACAAAGGGCAACCAGCTGGTTCTATCGCTGACTTTACTTCCTTCTCATTCCATGCCGTTAAGAACTTTACAACTGCTGAGGGAGGAAGTGCGACTTGGAAAGCCAATCCAGCTATTGACGACGAAGAGATGTACAAGGAATTCCAGATCCTTTCCCTTCATGGTCAAACCAAAGACGCTCTTGCCAAGATGCAATTGGGTTCATGGGAATACGATATCGTTACACCAGCCTACAAGTGCAATATGACCGATATCATGGCTTCGATTGGTTTGGTACAATTGGATCGTTACCCAGCTTTGCTACAACGTCGTAAGGACATCGTGGACCGCTATGATCGTGGTTTTGCGGGTACTCGTATTCACCCACTGGCACACAAGACTGATACTGTTGAATCTTCACGCCACCTCTACATCACCCATGTAGAAGGAGCAAGTTTAGAAGAACGCAACCTCATCATCCAAGAATTGCTAAAGCAGGAATTGCAAGTAATGTACACTATAAACCGCTTCCTCTTTTGACAGCCTATAAGAATCTTGGCTTTGATATGGCGAACTATCCTAAGGCTTATGCCTTCTTTGAAAATGAAATTACGCTCCCTCTTCACACTAAATTAAGCGATGAAGAAGTGGACTATATCATTGAGACTTTCAAAACAGTTTCTGAAAAAGTACTAGCTTCATCAAAAAAATTGTAAAAAAGTCTTGACAAAGAAAAAACAAAGTATTAAAATAAGTTCAATAAATCAGAAAAGTAATTATTTTTGATCTTCAGGGAGCCTGTGGTGATTGTGAACAGGTGGTTGGAAGTAGTGAAAGTGGGCTGATTTTAAAAATGAATTTGAAACAATGAAAGTTCGGTGCGCACACCTTACAGTGCAACTTGTTGTTAGACAAGGTAGAGATGTAAAGGGGATAGTCCCTTTATAATTGAGGTGGCACCGCGTTACCAACGCCCTCACGCAGAAGTAGATTCTGTGTGTGGGCTTTTTTCATATCTTGAAATCAATACTGAAAGAATGGAAAAATTTTATGACAACTAAAGGTTATTTTGGACAATTTGGTGGTAGTTTTGTACCGGAGCCAATTCAGGCTTTGTTGGATGAGTTGGAAGTGACATTTGACAAGTACAAGGATGATCCAGAGTTTTTGGCAGAGTTTCGCCATTACTTGAAGGATTATTCAGGTCGGGAAACACCGCTTTATTTTGCAGAAAGTTTGACAGATCACTTAGGTGGGGCTAAGATTTATCTCAAGCGCGAAGATCTTAACCATCTGGGTTCTCACAAGCTTAATAACGTTTTAGGACAAATTCTTTTGGCTAAACGTATGGGCAAAAAACGTGTTATCGCAGAAACAGGAGCTGGTCAACACGGTGTTGCGACAGCAGCGGCTGCAGCCAAGTTTGGCATGGCCTGTGATGTCTACATGGGGGCAGAGGATGTGGAGCGTCAACGTCTCAATGTTTTCCGTATGGAGATGATGGGAGCAACTGTTCACGCAGTTGAAACTGGAACGCGTACCCTTAAGGATGCGGTTGATGCAGCCTTTGGAGCATGGATGAATGACCTTGAAGCCTTCTACGTTTTGGGATCTGCTGTAGGCCCTCATCCTTATCCTACAATTGTTCATGAATTCCAAAAGATCATCAGTGAAGAATCTCGCCGTCAAATCTTAGAAAAAGAAGGACGCTTGCCAGATTACGTTATTGCCTGTGTCGGTGGTGGTTCAAATGCCATTGGTGCTTTTTCACAGTATGTGGCTGATGAAGAAGTCAAATTGGTTGGAGTAGAAGCTGCTGGTCATGGACTTGATACAGACAAGCACGCAGCTACTATGACAAAAGGTAGTATCGGAATTGTCGACGGCATGAAGACCTATGCAGTCTTTAAGGAAGACGGAGAGTTGGCTCCAGTTTACTCTATCTCAGCTGGTTTGGACTATCCAGGGGTTGGCCCAGAACACGCCTACTTTAAAGATTCTGGTCGCGTGGAATATGTGGCAGCGACAGATGAAGAAGCTGTTCAAGCCTTGCTCCTTCTCAGCAAGACAGAAGGGATTATCCCAGCGATTGAAAGCTCACATGCTATCGCAGAAGCAGTTAAACGTGCACCGAAACTAAGTAAAGATGACATTATCATCATCAATGTCTCTGGTCGTGGAGACAAGGACGTAGCTGCGATTGCAGACTACCTAGAAGCTAAAAAATAATAGATGGAAAAATTACAGTCTTTTCTCTCACAGAGAGCTTGTGGTTGCTGGAAACAAGCAGAGAAAGCTGTAAGGTTGGGTCCATCTGAAACGAGAGAAGAAAACATAATTCTCAAGGGAGTGCCCTTTATCGCACAGCCTGTTACAGGAAATATCTGAGACAGGAATGAGAGATAGGAGAAATCCTATAATTGAGGTGGCACCGCGAATTTCGTCCTCACGCAAGTTGTTTTGCGTGGGGATTTTTATATGTTTACCGCAGATATTGCGATTAATTTTTTAAATATTTTCAATAAATTGGTCGTTATAGAATATTTACGAACGAAGTGAGTTTCTAAAAGCTGTTTCCCGCCATAGTGGTATCCTAGAGAAGCAAAGATGCTTCTCTAGGACGGAATTTTTGAGACACATGGCTCAAAAATTAGGGATGAAATTTCGGAGAAAGTTGCTCCCGTCCGCACTATTTAAGGGAAATAGAAAAAAGATAAAAAATTAAAAATAAGGAACTGAAAGGGAAATTACAATGGAACGAATCATTCATGGAGATGTCTTATCACCAATCTTGGCTTATATGCGCCTAAAGGGGCAACACAAGGTTATCTTAGAGAGTATTCCGAGAGACAAGGAAACCGCTCGTTTTTCTATCCTAGCCTATAATCCAGTTTTTGAGATTAAGTTTGAAAATGGAGTTCTTTATCAAAATGGTCAAGTGATTGATCGTGATCCCTTGGATTTCCTTTATGAAGTGACTCATAAGAGCCAGCACCATTCAGACCTACCTTTTGGTGGGGGAGCTATTGGCTTTGTTGGTTACGATATGATTTCGCTCTATGAAGAAATTGGTCAAATCCCTCAAGATACCATTGGAACGCCAGACATGCATTTCTTTGTTTATGAGAGCTATATGGTCTTTGACCACAAGAAGGAAAAAAATCCATGTCATCGAGGATACTCTTTATAGTGAGCGTAGCCAAGAAGACTTGGAAGAAGCCTTGAACCAAGTGCTTGAGGAATTACGCATTCCTGCTCCAAATGAATTTGAAGACTTGGATCTATCTCCACTGGACTTCAAACCGCATATCGCTCCTCAGAAGTTTGAGGAAATGGTGGAAACAGCTCGTGACTTGATTCGTAATGGCGATATGTTCCAATGTGTACTCAGTCAGCGCTTCTCAGCAGAAGTTACTGGAAATCCATTTGACTTCTACAGAAATCTCCGCGTGACTAATCCTTCTAATTACCTTTATTTCTATGATTTTGGGGATTATCAAATCATCGGAGCTAGTCCAGAAAGTTTGGTTTCTGTCAAAAATGGCATCGTGACAACCAATCCGATTGCAGGTACGCGACCAAGAGGAGCTACGGATGAAGAAGACAAGGCTTTGGCGACAGACCTGCTTTCGGATGAGAAGGAAACAGCAGAGCATCGAATGTTAGTAGACTTGGGTCGTAATGATATTGGCCGCATCTCTGAAACGGCCAGTGTCCAAGTCACCAAGTATATGGAAGTGGAGCTCTTCCGTTATGTTATGCATTTGACCAGCGTGGTCAAGGGGCGTTTGCTTCCAGAACTCACTGCTATGGATGCTTTGAAAGCAACACTTCCTGCTGGAACTGTTTCTGGAGCACCAAAAATTCGAGCTATGAGACGCATCTATGAACTGGAAACGGAAAAACGGGGCGTATACGCAGGAGCAATCGGCTACTTGTCTGCGACGGGTGATATGGATTTTGCCATTGCCATCCGAACCATGATTCTCAAAAATCAAACAGCCTATGTTCAGGCTGGGGCAGGGATTGTCTACGACTCCATCGCCCAAAACGAATACCAAGAAACCATTAACAAAGCAAAATCTATGACTAGAATTGGAGAACTAAGACCATGATTTTATTGATTGACAACTATGATTCTTTTACCTATAACTTGGCCCAATACATTGGGAATTTTGCAGAAGTTCAGGTCTTGAGAAATGATGATCCCAAGCTGTATGAAGAAGCTGAAAAAGCAGATGGTCTGGTCTTTTCTCCTGGTCCTGGTTGGCCAGTTGATGCTGGAAAGATGGAAGATATGATTCGTGACTTTGCAGGCAAGAAGCCAATTCTAGGGATTTGTTTGGGTCACCAAGCTATCGCAGAAGTCTTTGGTGGTAAGCTAGGCTTGGCTCCAAAGGTCATGCATGGGAAACAGAGCAATATCAGCTTTGAAGCACCATCTGTTTTGTATCAAGGAATCGAGGATGGCCGTGCGGTCATGCGTTACCACAGTATTTTGATTGAAGAAATGCCAGAAGAGTTTGAAGTGACAGCTCGTTCGACTGATGACCAAGCTATTATGGGAATTCAACACAAAAACCTTCCAATTTATGGATTCCAGTACCATCCAGAAAGTATCGGAACGCCAGACGGCTTGTCTTCTATTCAGAATTTTATCGAGAAGGTTGTAAAGTGAGGAAACTAGGATGAAAGAGATTATTGAAAAACTAGCAAAATTTGAAAATTTATCAGGTGTGGAAATGACGGATGTCATTGAGCGTATTGTAACTGGGCGTGTTACTGAGGCGCAGATTGCTTCTCTCCTTTTGGCTCTTAAGATGAAGGGGGAAACACCTGAAGAACGCACAGCCATTGCCCAAGTCATGAGAGGACATGCCCAACACATTCCAACTGAGATTCATGATGCCATGGACAACTGTGGTACAGGTGGGGACAAGTCTTTCAGTTTTAATATTTCCACAACTGCAGCCTTTGTCTTGGCTGGTGGCGGTGTTCATATGGCCAAACACGGTAACCGCTCGATTTCTTCTAAATCTGGTTCTGCAGATGTCCTCGAAGCCTTGGGTATCAACCTAGACCTCAAACCAGCTGAACTAGGTAAAGTTTTTGATAAAACTGGCATCGTCTTTCTCTTCGCTAAAAATATGCACCCAGCTATGAAATACATCATGCCAGCTCGTTTGGAACTAGGAATTCCAACGATTATGAACTTGACTGGTCCCCTGATTCATCCAATGGCTTTGGAAACACAGCTTCTTGGAATTAGCCGTCCAGAACTTCTAGAAAGTACAGCTCAGGTTTTGAAAAACATGGGTCGCAAGCGTGCCATCGTTGTTGCTGGACCAGAAGGATTGGATGAAGCTGGTTTGAACGGAACAACCAAGATTGCACTTCTTGAAAATGGCGAAATCACTTTATCAAGTTTTACTCCAGAGGATTTGGGGATGGAGCGTTACGCTATCGAAGATATCCGTGGTGGCAATGCTCAGGAAAATGCAGAAATTTTGCTCAGCGTTCTGAAAAACGAAGCAAGTCCATTCTTGGAAACTACAGTTTTAAATGCTGGCCTTGGTTTCTATGCTAATGGTAAGGTAGATAATATCAAGGATGGAGTTGCCTTAGCTCGTCAAGTGATTGCTAGTGGCAAGGCCCTTGAAAAACTCAGACTGTTACAGGAGTACCAAAAATGAGTCAGGAATTTTTAGCACGAATTTTGGAGCAGAAGGCGCGTGAGGTCGAGCAGATGGAGCTGGAGGAAATCCAGCCCCTGCGCCAGACCTATCGTTTAGCTGACTATCTAAAACAACATCAAGACCGTTTACAGGTAATCGCAGAAGTCAAGAAGGCTAGCCCTAGTCTGGGAGATATCAATCTAGATGTGGATATTGTGCAACAGGCTCAGACTTATGAAGAAAACGGCGCAGTGATGATTTCTGTTCTGACAGATGAGGTTTTCTTTAAAGGGCATTTGGATTATCTGCGGGAGATTTCCAGTCAGGTAGAGATTCCGACGCTCAACAAGGACTTTATCATCGATGAAAAGCAAATCATCCGTGCTCGCAATGCAGGTGCGACAGTTATCTTGCTCATTGTGGCTGCCTTGTCAGAAGAACGCCTTAAGGAACTGTATGACTATGCGACAGAGCTTGGTCTGGAAGTGTTAGTGGAAACTCATAATCTAACTGAACTGGAAGTGGCCCACAGACTTGGTGCTGAGATTATCGGGGTCAATAATCGCAACTTAACCACCTTTGAGGTCGACTTGCAGACCAGTGTAGATTTGGCTAAACACTTCAAAGATGATTGCTTGTACATTTCTGAATCGGCTATTTTCACAGGGCAGGATGCGAAACGAGTAGCACCATCCTTTAACGGAATTTTGGTAGGGACAGCTCTCATGCAGGCAGAAGATGTAGCCCAGAGAATCAAGGAGTTGCAGATTGACAAAGGTTAAGATTTGTGGATTATCGACCAAAGAAGCGGTGGAAACAGCCGTGTTAGCAGGAGCAGACTACATTGGTTTTGTCTTTGCGCCCAGTAAAAGACAGGTGACCTTGGATCAGGCTGCTGAGTTGGCTGAGTTCATTCCTGCAGATGTAAAAAAGGTTGGTGTATTTGTTTCACCAAGTCGGGCAGAACTGCTAGAATCCATTGACAAAGTTGGCTTGGACTTGGTACAGATTCACGGTCAGGTGGTGGATGATTTGTTTGAGGATTTGCCTTGTGCTAGCATTCAGGCTGTGCAGGTGGATGGAGAGGGTCATGTGCCCCATTCTCAGGCAGACTATTTACTCTTTGATGCCCCTGTGGCAGGGAGTGGCCAGATTTTTGACTGGGGGCAACTGGATACGACTGGATTAACTCAGCCCTTCTTTATCGCAGGTGGGCTTAAGGAAGACAATGTAGTAAAAGCAATTCAACACTTTACTCCCTATGCAGTAGATGTATCGAGCGGAGTGGAGACAGATGGACAAAAAGATCATGAAAAAATTAGAAGATTTATAGAGAGGGCAAAGAATGGCATATCAGGAACCAAATAAAGATGGATTTTACGGAAAATTCGGCGGACGTTTTGTCCCAGAAACATTGATGACAGCAGTTTTAGAGTTGGAGAAGGCCTATCGTGAAAGTCAGGCAGACCCAAGTTTCCAAGAGGAATTGAACCAGCTCTTACGTCAGTATGTAGGACGTGAAACTCCGCTTTACTACGCAAAAAACTTGACCCAGCATATTGGCGGAGCCAAGATTTATCTTAAACGTGAAGACCTTAACCATACAGGGGCCCACAAGATTAACAATGCCTTGGGACAAGTTCTTCTGGCTAAACGCATGGGTAAAAAGAAAATTATCGCTGAAACAGGTGCTGGTCAGCACGGTGTGGCAACTGCAACTGCTGCAGCCCTCTTTAACATGGAATGTACTATCTACATGGGTGAGGAAGATGTCAAACGCCAAGCCCTCAATGTGTTCCGTATGGAGCTTTTGGGAGCTAAGGTTGAGGCAGTGACAGACGGTTCGCGCGTGCTCAAGGATGCGGTCAATGCAGCCCTTCGTTCATGGGTAGCTAATATTGATGATACCCACTATATCCTTGGTTCTGCCTTGGGGCCTCATCCATTCCCAGAAATCGTTCGTGACTTCCAAAGTGTTATTGGTCGAGAAGCTAAACAACAGTACCGTGACTTGACAGGTAAAAATCTACCAGATGCCTTAGTAGCCTGTGTTGGTGGTGGTTCTAATGCCATCGGTCTCTTCCATCCATTTGTAGAAGATGAATCAGTAGCTATGTATGGAGCTGAAGCAGCAGGACTTGGTGTGGATACAGAGCATCACGCAGCTACCTTGACCAAGGGTCGTCCGGGTGTCCTTCACGGTTCCCTCATGGATGTGCTCCAAGATGCCCATGGTCAAATTCTTGAAGCCTTCTCGATCTCAGCAGGTTTGGACTATCCTGGTATCGGTCCAGAGCATTCTCACTACCACGATATCAAACGTGCCAGCTATGTTCCTGTGACAGACGAAGAGGCCTTGGAAGGATTCCAACTCTTGTCTCGTGTGGAAGGGATTATCCCAGCCTTGGAATCTAGCCATGCGATCGCCTTTGCAGTGAAATTGGCCAAAGAACTTGGACCAGAAAAGTCTATGATTGTCTGTCTATCAGGTCGTGGGGACAAGGATGTGGTTCAAGTCAAAGACCGCTTGGAAGCAGATGCAGTAAAGAAGGGAGAAACTTATGCCTAAGACACTAACAGAAAAATTAAACGCTATAAAAGCAGCTGGAAAAGGAATTTTCGTTCCCTATATCATGGCTGGAGACCATGAGAAAGGTTTGGATGGACTCGGAGAAACAATTCACTTTTTAGAAGATTTGGGTGTTTCGGCTATTGAAGTTGGTATTCCCTTTTCAGACCCTGTTGCAGATGGACCTGTTATCGAAGAAGCTGGCTTGCGCAGTTTAGCCCACGGGACTTCTACCCAGGCTTTGGTTGAAACCTTGAAAACCATTGAAACAGAGGTTCCGCTGGTCATCATGACCTACTTCAACCCCCTCTTTCAGTACGGTGTGGAGAATTTTGTTAAAGGTTTGGCAGATACAGCGGTTAAGGGCTTGATTATTCCAGACCTGCCTCATGAGCATGCCAACTTTGTAGAGCCTTTTTTGGCAGACACAGACATTGCTTTGATTCCTTTAGTAAGCTTGACCACAGGGATTGAGCGTCAGAAAGAGTTGATTGAAGGGGCAGAAGGATTCGTCTATGCAGTTGCCATCAATGGGGTGACAGGGAAATCTGGCAATTATCGTGCAGACTTGGACAAGCACTTGGCACAATTGCATCATGTGGCTGATATCCCAGTCTTGACAGGTTTTGGCGTATCTAGTCAAGCCGATGTAGAACGCTTCAATGCGGTGTCAGATGGTGTTATCGTTGGTTCGAAAATTGTAAAAGCTCTCCACCAAGGAGAGCCAATTCAGGACTTTATCAAACAAGCAGTAGCTTACCAAAAATAATTACACAAGCCGCGAGTAAGAGGAAGGGCACGAAAGGAAGTCTTTCCTTTTTCTTTTGCAGGAGAAAGGCTAGGATCCCTGTTGCAGAAGCAAACTGAATCAAGATAAGTAACTCCGTTGCGCTAAAGACGATAGCACAAGAAGCTAAAAAGAGAAAATCCCCTGCGCCCATGCGGATATCGATAAAATGAGCCACAATTCCAAGGACAAGGAAGAGGACCATGACTAGATTCCAGCCAGAGAAAGCCATGAGGATTAGGTGAAAAGTCAGCCAGACTAGTAAGGGATATTCCTGATGACGGAAGTCGTAGATGCCCAGAGTCAAACCAGCAGTGATTAGGATGACTTGCCCCAAGGAAAGAAATCCCCAAGAGCAAACCAGAAAAAGGAGACCTAAACCTAGTTCAAGAAGGGCATACCAGACTGGATAAGGAGCCTTGCAGTAGCGACAGCGAAAGCGATTGAAGACCTGTGAGAGAATCGGAATCAAATCTAAGGGATGCAAGCGAGTCTGACAGGCATCGCAGTGGCTAGCTGGTAGGATAATGGATTGCTCTGGAAAACGGTCAATGACCAAACCAAGAAAGGAAGCGAGAATGCTCCCGACAAGAAAAAAATAAAAATCAATCATACTTATCTATTCGTAAAAAATAGGAGAAGTAGTATAATGGAGAAACATAGACAAGATAGTGAGGTCGAGATGACAATTCGTTTTGAAGAAAATGTGAGCACAGAAAATGCTCAGCTCGTATGCCAATGGTCCAACTCCCTGGGGAAAGATTTTCAGGAACAATGGATGGGACCAAAGATTCCTTTTCCACTGACCCTTCAAGTCTTGCAAGAGTTGGAAGGAATCTTTTCAATCTTTGAAGGACAAGAGTTTGTGGGGGTTATCCAGAAAATCAGGCAAGAAGACAGCAATCTTCATATTGGACGCTTTTTTATCAATCCCCAGAAACAGGGACAAGGCTTAGGTAGGCAGGCTTTAAGGAAATTTGTTAGTTTGGTCTTTGAAAATGGAGACATAGGTAGTATTTCTTTAAATGTCCTCGAAGCAAATCAAGCAGCCCAGCACCTTTATCAAAAAGAAGGATTTGAAATCGTTCAAATGGTTGAAGCACCTGTACGAAAATACATCATGAAAAAGGGGAGATAGAAGCAAACAAAGTCTTTTCCTGTTTTATGTAGATGTTTACATATGAAAATTGAAGTATTTTCAAAAGCTAATTGGAGTGATTTTATTCATGATAGGAAAAAGGATCTGGACAAAAATGATTGAGAAATAGTTGCTAAAAAAGCGTTTGCATGATACTATATATTGAAAGGAGGTGATAATATGGTAGAACAAAGAAAATCAATTACCATGAAAGATGTTGCTTTAGAAGCAGGAGTTAGTGTTGGAACAGTTTCACGTGTGATTAATAAGGAAAAAGGCATTAAAGAAGTAACTTTAAGGAAAGTTCAAAGGGCTATAAAAACATTGGACTATATCCCTGATAATTATGCTCGAGGTATGAAAAAGAATAGAACAGAAACTATCGCTTTGATTATTCCGAGCATCTGGCATCCGTTTTTCTCGGAGTTTGCCTATCATGTTGAGAAAGAGTTATTAAAATATAATTATAAATTATTTATTTGTAACGCTGATAGCGATTCACAAAATGAAATCGAATATATCGAAATGTTGAAACAAAATAAAGTGGATGGAATTATTGGTATTACATATTCTGATATTGACAAATA
Organism: uncultured Streptococcus sp.; assembly: GCA_927910965.1. Taxonomy (GTDB): domain Bacteria; phylum Bacillota; class Bacilli; order Lactobacillales; family Streptococcaceae; genus Streptococcus. The sequence goes on along the minus strand of CAKMOM010000112.1, from coordinate 12,656 downwards.
TATTTTATCCGATTTACCGTTTGTAAGTATAGATAGACATTTTTCGGAAAATGTATGCTATGTTACTTCAGCAAATTACAAAGGAGGACAAACTGCAGCAGAGGAACTGGTTAGAAGGGATAATAAGCACCTTGCTTTTATTGGTTCAATTAATATGTATGAGAATGAGACTATACTCAGAAGTAAAGGATTCAGAGAAAAAGCTAAGGAATTAGGAGTAGATGTCTATAATTTTGAAATGAAAGAACCTTTAATAAATCCTGAAGATCAGATAAGAGTTTTTTTGCAATCTCATAAAGAAATTGATGGTATATTTACAATAAATGATATGATGGCTCTGAGAGTTATTAGTGTTATGAAAGAACTGGGGAAAATAGCACCTGATGATTACCAGATAATTGGGTTTGATGGTTTAAAAACTTCTGTCGATCAATCTTATCTAGTGTCTACAATAGTTCAAGATATTGGTATGATGGCAAAAGAATCTGTTGCAATGATACTGAAAATGATTAAGCGGGAAGAGATTCTAGAAAAACGAATCGTAATTCCCACATATTTTTGGGGAGATAAAACAACAAAAAAAAATTAAAAAAGCGCTTGACAATTAATGAAAGCGCTGTTATAATATAATCAACAAATGAAACGTTTCAAAAACAGGCTAGAGGCTTGTTTAAAAAATAAATAAAAAATGAAACGTTTCAAAAAGGAGGAAAATGATGCGTAAAGGTACAATGTTATCTGTTGTTGCGGGGCTATCGTTAGCTATACTTGCAGGTTGTAGTGGAGGAACTAACTCAAAACAAGCGAGTTCTTCAAATGATATTAAAGTCTGGGTACAATTCTCTGACGAAACCAATGAAGGAAAAGCTTGGCAAAAAGTTGTTGATAACTTTAATCAATCAGGAAAAAGTAAGTACAAGGTTGTAACTGAGTATATTCCTCGTAGTGGTAGTGGTGGAGGATATGAAGACAAGGTTAATGCTGCTATCACGACTAATAGTCTTCCAGATGTTATTACCCTTGATGGACCAAATACGGCAGCTTATGCAAAATCTAAAGTGATTACTCCGCTAGATGATTATCTAAAAGATAATAATATGGATGATGTTTTGGACAGTATTAAACAACAAGGAACTTATGATGGCAAATTCTATGCATTTGGATTTTCTGAATCGAATGTTGGTGTTTATTACAACAAAAAAATGTTCAAAGAGGCCGGAATTGCGGAATCAGAGCTTCCAACGCTAGAAAAGCCATGGACATGGGATGAATTTAATACGATTGCTAAAAAATTGAAAGATCATTATAACAAACCGGCAATTGATTTTCGTATTAATTCAAACGATGAAATGTTACCATATGCTTATATGCCGTTGATTTGGTCAAATAATGGTTCTGTCGTAAACGAAGATGGAACAAAGGCAGAAGGATACTTCAACTCAAAAGAGAGTGTAGAAGCAGTTCAATTCATTCAAAATCTTGTAAAAGAAGGTTACACAACTGTTAGTCCAGTCGAAAAAGGTTTTGAAACAGGAGAGTATCCAATGCTTTTGAGTGGTTCTTGGACGATTGCTGACATGAATACAAACTACAAAGATATTGATTTTGGTATCCTTCCTTACCCAGTATCTAGTAAGACGAAAAAATTAGTATCCCCTTCAGGTAGTTGGCAATTAGCTGTTACGACAAAATCTGATAAAAAAGAGGCAGCATCTGAATTTGTTAAATTTGCTACAAATACAGAATCAAGTGAAATTATTAGCTTGGGGAATTCGGTCCTTCCGATTCGTAAATCTACAATTGAAAATATCAAAGATAAAGTGACCGAACCAATGCGTTTCTTGATGGAACAAAATTCAAAAACAGCTCATGCTCGCCCAGTTGTCGTAGCATATCCTCAGGTTTCTCGAGCTTTTCAACAAGCAATGCAAGATATTAGCTATTATGAAGAAAATCCAAATGTGCAAAAAGTCTTGGATACTCGTACAAAAGAAATGCAAACTGCTATTGATCAGTCACTCAAATAATCTGTAAAAAGGAAGGAGGAAGGAAAATATTTGGAACTACCTTCCCCTTTCTTGTTAATAGCCTAGTTTGATATATATGATTAAAGGAGATGGATATGAGTAAAGAAACTGTTGTGGATACAAAAAGACGTGAAAAAATAAAGGATAACATACTAGGTTATAGTTTTTTAGCTCCAGCTTTAATTTTATTAGGTATCTTTTTAGTAATTCCAGTTGGAATGGTCATTTATTACGCTTTTACAGATTATTATTTGTTGACACCAGATGAAAGAAAATTTGTTGGACTTGAAAATTTTATTCGATTAATAAAGGATCCGATTTTCTTAAAGAGCTTCTTGAATACGTTGAAATTTGTTGTTTGGATTATTCCAGTTCAATTGGGAGCAGCCTTAGGAATGGCTTTGATTGTTAATAAAAAGCGCAAAGGGAATATGTTTTTTAAAGTGGCTTTTTTTGCTCCAGTTGTCATGTCCTTGGTAGTTATTTCTATTCTTTGGCTTTATCTTTTAAATCCAAATAGTGGCTTATTAAATGCTATTTTAAATAAGGTAGGTATTGCTTCTCAACCTTTCTTGACTAGTCCTAAACAAGCTATGTATGCAATTGTTTTTGTTTCTGCTTGGCAGGGTGCAGGTTATCAGATGCTTTTATTTTTAGGAGGAATGCAGAATATTCCACAAGATGTATATGAAGCTGCTGAATTGGATGGATTCTCAAAATGGGCTCAGTTTCGTTATATCACGATGCCCCTACTAAAACCAACAGCACTGTTTGTATTGTTAACAACTTTAATTTCTGCTTTTAAGCTGATTGTACAACCAATGGTTATGACGCAAGGTGGGCCATTAAACTCAACAATTACTATGGTGTACTATATTTATCAACAAGGTTTTACTGATCGTCTTGTAGGATATTCTAGCTCAATCGCTTTAGTATTTACAACGTTAATTGGTATGATTAGCTTAGTACAACGTCGCGTTCTGAAGGAGGATGACTAAGATGAAACGATTTAAACCAACAACAATCTTAGAATATATTCTGTTAACTTTATTGGCAGGACTCTTCCTTTTTCCTATGGTTTGGATGGTAGTTTCAGCTATGAAGCCAGAAGCGGATGTTTATAAAAATTTGACTAGTTGGCAAGCCTTCTTACCAAGTTTAAATCCCGCTGATTGGTTTAAACCTTATCAGGAAGTATTTGAGCACTTTAGTATTTTTACATATCTAGGGAACAGCATTTTTTATGCTGGAACGTTTGCTATTGGTTCTATTATTGTCAATGCACTGGCCGGTTTCGCTTTTGCAAAAGTAAATTTTCAGGTAAGAAAATTTTATTTGGTTTCTTACTTGCTTTACTTATTATTCCAGTAGAAACTGTGTTAATTCCACAATTTACCATTATCAATTCCTTAGGTTTGGTCAATAATCGTCTTGCAGTTATTATTCCAGGATTGGCGAGTGTATTTAATATTTACTTATTTAGGAATTTCTTTATTGCAATTCCAGAAGAGATTCTTGAGTCTGCAAAGATGGACGGAGCAAGTATCGTTAGAATTTTCTTTAAAATTATGCTTCCAATGTCTAAACCTGCAGTTGCCACAGTTGGCGTTTTATCATTTATTTCAAGCTGGAATGATTATATTTGGCCATTGATGGTTTTGACAGATTCTTCTAAATTTTCAATGCAGGTTGCAATTACAACTATTAATACAACTCAACCAGTTTATATCAATCAGGTAATGGCTGTATTAACTATTTCAACGATTCCGTTGATTTTGGTCTATGTAGTCGCTCAGAAATATATTGTTCAAGGTCTAGGTGGTTCCGGAACTGGAATAAAATAGGATATACTTATGATAAATAAAACATTTACAGTAGAAAAAGCCAATCGTTTTATAGCAGAAAATAAACATCTCGTAAATACTCAGTATAAGCCTGAAGAACATTTTTCAGCTGAGATTGGTTGGATCAATGATCCAAATGGATTTGTCTATTTTCGTGGAGAATACCATCTCTTTTATCAATTCTATCCTTATGATAGTGTTTGGGGGCCTATGCACTGGGGTCATGCTAAAAGTAAGGACTTGGTGACTTGGGAGCACTTGCCAGTGGCACTTGCTCCTGACCAAGACTACGACCGCAATGGTTGCTTCTCAGGATCAGCTATCGTCAAAGACGATCGCCTCTGGCTCATGTATACTGGTCACATCGAAGAAGAAACCGGTGTTCGTCAAGTACAAAATATAGCATTTTCAGATGACGGGATTCACTTTGAAAAGATTGAACAAAATCCAGTTGCAACTGGAGCAGATTTGCCAGATGAGTTAATTGCTGCTGATTTCCGTGATCCAAAACTCTTTGAAAAAGATGGACGCTATTACTCCGTAGTAGCTGCCAAACACAAGGATAATGTGGGCTGTATCGTTCTACTAGGGTCCGATAACCTAGTAGAATGGCAGTTCGAATCCATTTTTTTAAAAGGGGTAGAACACCAAGGCTTTATGTGGGAATGCCCAGATTACTTTGAGTTAGATGGGAAGGATTGCCTTATTATGTCACCCATGCGTTATCAGCGTGAGGGAGACTCATATCATAACATCAACTCATCGGTTTTGTTCACGGGTAAGGTAGATTGGGGAGAAAAACGTTTTATCCCAGAATCAGTTCAAGAAATTGATCATGGCCAAGACTTCTATGCGCCTCAAACATTGTTGGACGATCAAAATCGTCGTATCCTGATTGCTTGGATGCAGACATGGGGGCGTACCCTTCCAACCCATGACCAAGAACACAAATGGGCATGTGCCATGACTTTACCTAGAATTCTAAGATTGGAAGATGGCAAACTAAGACAATTCCCTGTTAAAAAAGGCCAATATCAAATCCAAATAGATAAAGATTGTCATTACCACTTAGGAAATGATACAGATTATCTTGAATTTGGTTATGACAGTAATGCGCAGCAAGTTTACATTGATCGTAGCCATCTTGTTCAAAAAATTCTAGGTGAAGAAGAACAGGACACTAGTCGACGGTATGTAGATATTGAAGCTAAAGAATTGGAAGTTGTTCTAGATAAAAATTCCATCGAGATTTTTGTCAATCAAGGTGAAGCAAGCTTGACGGCAACCTATTACTTAACAGTGCCAGCTGAGCTATCACGAATCGATTAAAAATTAAGTTATTTCTCCTAAAGAAAAATCTCTTTCTATAAATGTTGAAAGAGATTTTTTTGTTTGATTAGATAGTAGAGAAGGCGAAAAGATGCTTTTATACTTGAGGAGGAAGCCGTTTGAGACAAGAAAAAAAGCCTTGATTTTAAGGCTTTTCCTGTTGATTTAGATGCCCCCTACAGGGATTTGGAAAGGACTTTCATATTGAGAGCAATTAAAAATATTGAAATATAAGTGATTTTAGGTATTTTCAATGTCATGATTTAAAAATGGGACAAAAGTGGGGCAAAAACCATACAGATTCTAAACTGTATGGTTCTTTTTTTATCTAACCAAGAAAGGTTAAAACTTATTAAAACAAATGCAATCAACTGTTGAAAACTTTTTAGTCCGTGTAATATAAAAACAAGTAAAAAGTTGAACTATAGGGAATATTGTGTCATAATAGGTAATAGATGAATAATTAATAGATTGGAAATAATGCTTTCTTACCTTAACAAGTTGAATTGGTTATACATTTTTTCGTCGCAATTGTGTCTATCTCTCGAGTTTAGCTAGTTTTTATAAGCTCTGGTTTCTAATCAATATAACAAATTTTAGAAGTGCATAAGACAAGATGGTGACATTACTACAGTCATTTCTAGTCACCATATGTTGCTGGCACAGGCTGTTTGTAGTGTTGGCTATTTACTAGTCAGTTTAATCGGAGTGTTTAATTTTTATTGTTGAAAGGTTTTTATATGGCGAAAATTCTATCTTTAGGTCTGACAGGTAAGAAATTACTTGCTCAGGGGTTCTTGTTTGTTCTGCTAGGTCTCATCTTGATGGTCACGGGGACTTGGTTGCCAGTAAAGGTTATTCGACTGGTTCTGTTTTTAGCTTGGATAGCAACGGTCTTAGATTTAGTATTACGTATTTTCAAAAAAAGTCAGTCAACGGACACCTTGGGAGTTGCACTGGTTAAATTGTTAGTGCTGGGATATTTGCTTGGCTCCAATCTTGCGACGGATGTGCCGATTTATATTTTGGCTCTTGTGATTGGAGTTTATCAGATTTTTCATGCTAGTATTAACCTTGTCACCTATGTTCTCTACCGCAAAAACAAAATTCGACCTCGTTTTCGTCTCTTACTAGATGGACTCGTACTAGTTTTTCTTGGTGGGACTAGTCTTTTGTCCTCTACAGGAAATTCTGTCTTTCAACTCTTTGTATTAGGGGCTTATTTTTTCCTTTATGGTGTGTCCAATATCCGTGATGGTTTCTTGTTTGAGGAGGAAATTGGGAAAAACCATCTCAAACGTCGTATTAGAATTAGCTTACCTATTGTCCTAGCCGCTCTCATCCCTGCAAGAACTTTAGCAAAAATCAACAAATTCATGCAGGAAAATGCTGATGAGAGAGAGGATATCCATCTTGGAATGGTGAAGTCTGGTAAGACAGCGGAGCTTGAAATTTTTGTTCATACAGCTGAGACCTCTCTGTTTTCGGCAATTGGTCATGTGGATATCTGCTATCAAGGCCGTGTTATTTCTTATGGCAACTATGATCCGTCTTCTGAGACCTTATTTGGCATGGTAGGAGATGGTGTCTTATATTTCTGTGATCGTGACAAGTACATTGACCTATGTAAACGTGAGAGTCAAAAAACGCTTTTTGGTTATGGGATAGATTTGACGCCTGAAATGGAAAAAGCAGTTCAGAAAAAGTTGGCTGAATTGAAACAACTGACGATTCCATGGGAGCCAAGTGCAGATAAAATCATGACAGGTGATGGTAAGGAAGACTACACCTACGCTTATAAAATCAGACATGAGACAGATGGGGAACTTTATAAATTTATCAAATCTAAGTTTAAATCCTACTTTGTCTTATCTACAAACTGTGTGCTCTTGGCTGATACCATAGTCGGTCAGGCTGGCACCGATATCCTCTCACCCAAAGGATTTATCGCACCAGGAACTTACCAAGCTTACCTTGACCGAGAGTTTGAAAAACCAAATAGTATAGTCGTATCTAAACATGTTTATTAAGGAGAATTTATGAATTTAGTAAAAAAATACACCCCATTAATACTTTTTATAGGGCTGGTTACTCTTGTAATTCTGAATGCATCAAGCTTTATATCAGGGGCAGTATCTCTCTTTGAAGTAACTTCTACCTTGATTTATGGTGCTGTCATTGCTTTTGTGCTCAATGTTCCCATGAAAAAAATTGAAGAATTCCTAGTTAAAATGAAGGTAAAGGCAGGGTTGCGCCGTCCGATTGCTATGGTGCTTGTTTTCCTATCTCTTATCTTAATCGTGATCTGTCTTTTGGTTTTGGTGCTTCCAACCCTTGCTCAGACTATTAGTCAGCTGGGAGCAGTCCTTTCAACAGTCCTGACTCAACTTGGGAAATTGCTAGACAGCTCGGAATTTGTAACCAAAGACATGTTGTCAACTATCGTATCAGGCATACAGGGACAATCTAGTTCTATTAGCCAAGCTTTGATAGGTTTTTTATCAGGTCTGACTAGTAATATCGGCAATATTTTTTCAAGTTTGATGAATGCCTTTTTGATTATAGTCTTTACCTTTTTATTTTTATCCAGTAAGGAACATCTGGCAGCGATGACGAGTAGACTTCTAAAAGTTATATTTCCAGAGAAAGTGGTGACAAAGTTAACTTACATTGGACAAGTAGCACTAGAGACTTATGACCAATTTTTGATGAGTCAGCTGATTGAAGCAGTCATCATAGGAGTTATGATAGCGGTTGTCTACAGCCTGTTTGGACTACCTTATGGGGTAATGACAGGTATATTTGCAGGAGTGCTATCGTTCATTCCTTATGTAGGGCCTATGATTGCTTGTGTTGTGGGAGCGATTTTTATCTTCACAGTGAGTCCTACTCAAGCCTTACTTTCTCTTCTTCTATATCAAGTTATACAGCTGATTGAAGGAAACCTTATTTATCCTAGAGTTGTAGGTCAGTCTATTGGTTTGCCAGCTATTTTCACGCTTGCGGCTGCTAGTATCGGAGGGAATCTTTTCGGACTACTTGGAATGATATTCTTTACCCCCGTATTTGCTGTTATCTATCGACTGGTTAAAGAATTTGTCGTTGCAAAGGAAAATCAGGTAGATTAAGAAAAACTAAATTTAATAAGATATACTGAGAAGAGAGTGAGAGATTCTCTTCTCTTTTATTTTTAAATACTTTTCTACAAAAAGCTATTAGACGTTAAAAAAAGCCTTGGTTTCAAGGCTTATTTCTGTTGATTTAGATGTGCCCCCTGCAGGGCTCGAACCTGCGCCCCATAGCTTAAGAGTCTACTGCTCTACCAACTGAGCTAAGGAGGCAACAGAAAAAGCTGAGAATGTAACTTCCCAGCTATTTTAATATGCCCAAAATGGCAGCTAGATTATTTACGAAAGGCATCAAGGATATAGGTGAAACCAACAATTAAAAATGCAAAGGCAACGACATAAACGACAAAGACACTTGTAGCTACTGGATTGAACAAAATCACTAGACCTAGTAAAAATGCAAGCAAGGCTATCCACATGATATGGTTGCCAATAATAGGGAAAATCAATCCCAGACGATTGCCTTTAAAGAAAACTATAATGGCTTCTACAATTAACCAAATTCCTAAAATAGTTGGAATGACAACTGGCAGCGTCACAAAGCCATAGGCAACGAGGTAAAGAGCTAAGAGAAGATTAACAATCCCTTGGAAAAGATGAGCTGGTGAGCGAAGCTCTTTTGGTACAGAGAAATAGCCTAAAATAGCTGCTATAGAAGAAACCAGTAAACCAAATGCAATCCACCAGCTGTAAGCAACAAGATTAGCTACTGGGTTTGTAAATAGGAAAAGTCCTAAAAGGACAAAAACAACTCCTGCAAGGAATAGCGATAAACGATTAGAAAATTTCATTTCAATACCCCCTATATAGTATAGTATAGTTTGATAATAAAAATATTATACACCTTTTTAGAGGAAATATCAATAAACAAAATGGAAAATTTGGAAGTTTCAGTCTGATTTATGAAAAGAAAATCAGTTTTTATTATTTTGAAAATAAAAAGAGAAGATAAAAATTTGTCTTCTCTACATGAAAATATTGTATGGCATCAAAGCAAAAGTAACTGGCTTTACACTATTTGTAAAGATGTAATTTGATTCAAAAAGAAAAGATAGATTTAAAATGTGGGACAAATGATGGGGTAAATCAGTTATAGACAAGCAAAAAAGCCTTGTAAATCAAGGCTTTTCCTGTTGTATTTAGATGCCCCCTACAGGGATCGAACCTGTGACCCACGGATTAAGAGTCCGCTGCTCTGCCAGCTGAGCTAAGGAGGCAAAGAAAAAAGCTGTATTGGTGCCGAAACTTCACGGTTTGTATTGAACCCGCGCAATTAAGCAGGTGGGCAACTCGCTCTAACTGAAGCTGTTTCCGTGTGAGACGGCCTACATGCTGTTAGAAGACTTTTGTTTCCCTAATAATACAAAAAATAGTCGGTCAACACTTAAGTGTGAAGTCGTACACCACAGCGTTTCTATGTTTATATGATACCACTTTTTCAAAAAAAATCAAGAGGTAAGTGCAATTTTTTGAAAAGGATTTCAGATTTTTCGTAAACGGTCGATAGCTTCCTTTCTTTGAACTAAAGCCCGTTCATATTTACCAGTATCTTCTGCTTGGAAATAGTGATGATTGCGAATTTTTTCTGGTAGATAGTCTTGCTTGACCCAATTTCCAGGATAGTTGTGTGGATAGAGATAGTCTTGGGCATTCCCCAGTTCCTTGCTTCCACTGTAGTGCCCATCACGCAGGTGTCGCGGAATAGGCAAGTGCCCTGATGTTTTGAGGTCGGCAAGCGCCTTATCCATAGCTACATAGGCTGAGTTGGATTTTGGAGAAAGGGCCAAATCAATCACGACATTGGCAATGAGAATGCGGGCTTCTGGGAAACCAATCCTTTGTGCAGCATCCAGAGCAGTCACGGTGTGAATCTGGGCTTCAGGATTGGCCAAACCGATATCTTCATAAGCGATAACAGTCAAACGACGAGCGAGACTTGGCAAATCACCAGCCTCAATCAAGCGGGCAGCATAGTGAAGACTAGCATCCACATCTGAGCCACGGATAGACTTTTGCAGGGCTGAGAGAACATCATAGTGGCCATCTCCGTCCTTATCCATGGTAATGTAGCTCCGCTGCAGGCTATTTTCCATGATGTCTAGGGTGATATGGCGAATGCCCTTGTCATTCTCAGGGGTAGAAAGAACTGCCAAATCCAGTGAGTTGAAGGCAGAGCGAAGGTCTCCGTTTGTAGAGGTAGCAATGAAATCCAGCGCATCCTCATCTAGTTCTACTGGAAAATCAAAACCACGCTCAGGGTTACTTAGAGCTATCTGCAGGGCCTCTTTGACGTCTTGGTTAGACAGAGGTTCCAACTCAAAAATTTGAACACGGCTACGAATGGCAGGAGTGACAGAAAAGAAAGGATTTTCAGTCGTAGCGCCAATCATGATGACCAGTCCACTTTCCAAGAGTGGAAGAAGAAAGTCTTGCTTGGTCTTGTCAAGACGATGGATTTCGTCTAGTAATAGGACGAGGCCACCAGAAAATTTCGCCTCTTCGGCGATTTCTTGCAGTCGTTTCTTACTATCAACAGTCGCATTAAAGGTCCGAAAGGCATACTTGGTGGTTCCAGCGATGGCTGAGGCGATACTGGTCTTGCCGATTCCTGGAGGTCCGTAGAGAATCATGGAGGACAGACGATTGGCTTCCACCATGCGACGGATAATTTTTCCAGATCCGACCAGATGATCCTGACCGATGACCTGGTCGATGGTTTTTGGGCGCATGCGAAGCGCGAGATTGTCTGGCATAGCAGTCCTTTCTAGCGTGGATTTTAGTTTCATATTTTTTGAGCAGTATAACTCACCAAATGTATCTTACTATGTCCATTCTAGCCTATTAGTTGTGATATTTCAATGGTTTTGTAATAATCAGGGAGTGAGATAGAATCTTTTTGACTATTTAATTTAATGAGGAGAGGTATCAGCATGAGAGATTTGATTTTCCTTAAAGCTCAAAATAGGATAGTTGAGCCTAAAGAAGTAGAAGTTCTGACTTGAGAAATAATATTGCTAAATGTTATTGCATGAACTATAATGAAAAGAGAGGTGATAAGCAATGGAATTACCAAGTCAGGAAGTTTTCTTGATAAAGTACATAGTAGATATAAATTTAGATAGCAATATTTGAAAAGGAGAAAATGGAACTAGATGAATACTTCAAATTCAAAGCTATTTGAAAATAAGTCATTTATGGAACTTGACGGACTAGTTGGTTTACCAAATGGAGTGAAACCAGCACCTATAAAATACAATCTTGGAAAAATTAACAAATATTTAAACGAAATAGGAAAAGAATTTAAAGAACTGACTGTTCTGGAACTAAAACAATTTGAGAGAGTTAAATAAAGATGGGACTAGATAAAAGATTTGTGGAGAAAGCCTTTGCCAGTGGCAAAGATAGAGTTAATAGATCGATTTTTGTAAAACCTGACGAGCTTATTAAACTATCTGATGAAGATTTAAGTTATTTTGGGGAAGGTATTTTTTATTGCTTACCTCGTAGTAAATTTGTAGAAAGTCATAAAGATGAGATTCGAGAGAAATACAATCTTTCTAACGAATTACCAAAGATAAACGGCATCTATTTAGGGACTTTTTTAAAAATGAGATCATGGGATAGAATCAGAAAAACCAAACTTAAAAGAAATTATAAACATGGTTGAAAAGTGAAATAGTGGATATCTATTCGAAGGAGTTTTTACTCCATTTAATCTTTGTTGATCATTTCAACTTTCTTGATTTCATCTTCAAAGAGTTTAGTCCACCTGGTTCCAGAATTAACGGATAACCCATCAAGTTCTTCATCGTGGACATCTTTGTCTTCGTAAAGAGCTACACCTTCAAATATTTGGCCATCAATATCGGTGATTCTGACAACCTTGTTATTAAATCTTCTAAGTTCCATCAGTCTCTCCTTTCGTAGTACTATAGTCTATTATATTATTGGAATTCCATTAACATAAGCTTCTTTAGCCTCCGCAAGGGTCATTTTATTTGGACCGCCATCGATATTAAATGCTCCTGTATTTTGCCAATGACAAACATCGCAAATATCATATGTTTCTACTAAATTTCCACATACGGGGCAATGCACATGTTCCCATCCGTCAATCATTATTATATTCTTTTTTATAGTCTTATTCATTTAAGGTTACTCCCAATACTATACAAATATATTAGCTATTTCAATACACTACTTTTTCAATATCATTGATTGTGATTGTTATGGTATCCCAGTCTTTGGGTGATCACTATGTCAGCAATAAAAGTATCTTCACTTAACTTTTCGACATTGTCGCCGTTTGACCGTTTTTTAACAACTAC
>CAKMOM010000111.1:0-4973 GCA_927910965.1 uncultured Streptococcus sp. | reverse complement strand
CTTGAGAGATAGTGAAAGTCAAGACATCCACGGTTTGTTTCTTTGTTTTCAAATGATACAGACATTTCTGTCATTTCTCCTTAAAATTTTTAAATACAGTCTATTATAACATAAATGGACGACTTTTTTCAAGTAATGAATGCGCTTTTCAACGATAGGAAAGGTACAGTTTCTTCTTAGTTTTCTTTAGGTTTCGAATATAATTTTATAAAAGATGTTTAGTGATGGCTGATTACAGTAAAAAACGAATCGCCCACACATCCCTCATTAGGCGATTCGTTTTGTCTTACTTAACAACAGAAACATTTCCTGTTGAACTGTCGTATCGAACAGTTTCTCCATAAAAACCGGAAATTCCTTTTTCAATATAATCACGGAAATCATTAGGCAAAACTTTCATCTTCACGATTTCACCAGATTCATCTGCATAGCCCAAAATATGGTGATCTTTAGATAATAATCCGTCCATAAACATTGTAAAATATCCAGTTACAAGTTGATCATTGGCACCTCTTAGATAAAGTTTATTGTCATTAATTGTCAATCCAGATGAGTCTAGACTAATAACTGGACTTGAGTTTTTAAGATAAAGTTCAGACCCAACTTTTTGAATAGGGAAGTGAGTAGTAAATTCTGGTAGATTCGCAACCTTACGTCCATCTGCTCCAAAGTAATACTTATTTGGTAAGTTTTGGAAATTCTTTATGACAGCTTTAGGATCAATTTCTTCCCCTGGTTTTTTTATTATCAGTAATTGCATCTAAAGTATTTCGTTTTATATCGCCAATCTTTTGATAAGAAAAACGTTCAACAATAGGTTTGATATACCAGGCATTCTTTTCGATAACAACTCCATCTTTCTTATGAACAAGGTGATAGTCATAACCATCAGACAAAGTAACGATATCTGTAATAACTGTATCATCAAAAGGATCTTGTTCAACCTGACTTGGGAGTTTGGTTAACATATAACCATCCTTACCAATGACATAACTTTCCCCATCGCTTGCTGGAACAGCTCTATCTGCTACCATAGCACCTGATTTTTCAAAGTAAGACCATTGACCATTTGCAGTTGCCCATCCTGTTGCCATAGCGCCACTGTCTTTGAGGTAATACCATGTAGATCCTTCTTTGTACCAACCTGTGCGCATAGCACCACTATTTGCGAGTGAGTACCAGGTGCTACCTTCCTTGTACCAGCCAGTACGCATAGCGCCACTGTCTGCGAGCGAATACCATGTATTCCCATCTTTGAGCCAGCCTGTCTGCATTTTACCAGAACCGTCAAAGTGGTACCAAGAACCTGCGTTTTGTACCCATTTGTTTTTAGCGAAACTGCCATCTTGTGAAAGATTCCAGTCAGCACCATTTTTAACCCAAGTATCTGCAGCCTGTACTTGATTGATAGACAATAGTAGACCAGCACCTACAAGCAAACCAAGTGTAAGTAGTTTAGATTTTTTCATAGCCATTTCCTCCAATTAGTAACAAATTATTTATGACATTTAAATTTTATTGTTACCAAACTCGTCTAGCTCCGTCAATAGATCCAATGTATTCATTGTTAGTTATGTTTACAAATTTTCTTACAGAATTTGCGTGGACCACTTGGTTACCGCCAATATTAATTCCCACATGCGCAAGATTATTAAAGAAAATTAAGTCTCCAGGTTTTTCACGACCAGTTACATCAATTCCTTGATTAAATTGAGTTCCAGTAGTAGTTCCTAAATCAATGTCAAAATTTTTATATATGGCATGTGTAAATCCTGAGCAATCTACACCCTTATTCAAGTCTGCCCAACCCCCAACATATGGGATTTTATCTACAAATGTCTCTGCATACTCAGCAATTGCCTGACCTTTATTTTCTACCAAAACGCCGTTAGATCTAAAGAAATAAGGTTTTCCATTAACTCTATTGTAATCGGTTAGCATAGCTCCATCATTTGAAAGATAGTACCAATTACCATCTGGGTTAATCCACTCATTTGATTTCATCCAACCTTGATCATCAAAATAATACCATTTCTTATCTAACCATTCCCAATGTTTAGCATACCCACCTGAAGTATATTTGAACCACCAGCGGCCATCTGTTTGCATCCAGGTTCCTTTATCATCTCTATTTTGATTAAATGCTATTTTTTCTTGATCGCCTTCTACTTGCGTTAATTCTCTAGGAGAAAATCCTACCAACTTAACTTGTTCTGCATCTTCAACCTTAATTTTACCTTCTTTAACAAGTTGATCAATTGCTTCTTTTTCGCTTGTATACTGTGAAGTTGTTTGTGATGTAGTCACTTTAGTGGTAGACGTTGTAGTTTCTGCATTAACTACATAAGTAGTTGATAACAAAGCTCCTGAAGTAAGTAATAAAGCTGCATAAGTAATATATTTTTTCATGACAAAAATCCTTTCTTCAAAATTCCTTAACGCTCTAGTGACCTTATTTTGATAATTTACGGAGACATACCTGTAACCTCCTTTTGGATTTTATATATCATTCTTATATTTAATATATTGTTTTATCTTTTTATAACTCTATTCTACTCCTCTATAAAATGAATGTCAATAAATAACATAAAAATATTGTGAAAAAAATATTTTATTGTGCTAGAGGTATTTACTCACTTCTTTGATACTCAACCCAGCCATTTCTCCAATATTATTTTTGCATATCTGTTAGAACTCCTCATGCCCCACTAAGTGGTGCTGAAAGGCATAGACTGCAGCCTGGGTACGATCGCTGACTTCAAGTTTGGCAAGGATATTGGACACATGAGTCTTGACCGTCTTGAGAGAGATAAAAAGTTCATCAGCGATACGCTGATTTTCATATCCTTTAGCGATGAGTTGGAGAACATCTCGCTCACGCGCAGTCAAGTCCTCATGTAGTTCTATGTGATTGCGGTGGTATTCGACCTTCTTGCTGACCTCTTGTTCAATAGCCAACTCACCAGCAGACACCTTACGAACAGCGTGTAGCAATTCATCTGCACTAGAAGTCTTGAGCATATAGCCCCGAGCACCGGCATTTAAGACAGGCATGATTTTTTCATTGTCCAAGTACGAAGTCACAATCAAAATCTTGGCTTCAGGCCATTCTTTGAGGATAGCCAAGGTCGCATCAATCCCATTCATCTCAGGCATGACAATATCCATGACAATGACATCTGGACGTAATTCCAAGGCTAAATCAATGCCTTGAGACCCGTTGGACGCCTCGCCCACAACTTCTACATCGTCTTGGAGGTCAAAGTAGCTTTTCAAGCCCAATCGAACCATTTCATGGTCATCTACTAGTAAAATTTTCATCTTTACTCCTTCATCATTCCTCATCTAACAGGGGAATACGGATATCAACTGCCAGTCCTTGCTTGGGAGCTGTTAATAACTGAACCGTCCCTGCCATATCTTCAACCCGCTCCTTGATATTGCGGAGTCCATAACTCAGGTCATCTAAATTCCCCAACTGGAAACCAATCCCATTGTCTACCACCTTCAGCTGCAATTCAAAATCTGTCTGATAGAGGTAAACATCCAGACAAGATGCCTGGGCATGACGGAGGGTATTGCTAATCAACTCTTGCAGGATGCGGAAGATATGCTCCTCGATTTTCTTAGGCAATTTCGTTACATTTTGCTTGAAACTAACCTTGAGATCACTCTTGTCCTCAAGCTCTTTTAAGAGAATTTGAATTCCCTCAACCAGACTCTTTTGCTCCAGTTCAACTGGTCTCAAATGCAAGAGCAAGACCCGCAAATCCTTCTGGGCGGTTTCTAAAATAGCTGTGACACTCTGCAGCTGGATCTGCATCTTTTCTCTATCCAATTTCAAAGTCTGCTGACTGATACCTGATAAAATCATGTGAGCCGCAAACAACTCCTGACTAACTGTATCGTGCAAATCCCGAGCAAGTCGCTTCCGTTCCTTCTCAATGATTTCCTCTTCCTGAGCAAGACTTTGATTTTCAGCCTTTTGAAGTGCTTCTGTCAAAAGGTTAAGTTTGCCAGACAAGGACTTGAAACTGGCATCCAAATCTGGATCTGCAACCTGAACCACTTCTTGCCCTGCCAACAAACGCTTGAGATTAGTATGCATTTTTCTTAGAGAAAGCTCTTCGATACCTCTCCAAAACAGGGCTAAGAGAAAGGTCATGGACATGCTGAAAACCAACAATAAAAAGATAAATTTTTCTGTTTTTTCGACATCCTGCAGGAAATAGACCAGTCAAAATCAAGAATTTCCAGTAAACTGTGGGAGAAAAATAAAGACAAACAGGATGGAGGTAAGAGCAATGATTACATAAGCTTGTTTTTTCATCCTCTGACCACCTCCACATCTCCAATCATAGTGGTCAAGAAAATCTTGACACTCTTGTTACTCTTGAGATAGTCTTTGGTTTCTTGATGATAGTGTTCATTTCGGAGGGATCGCTTGGGCTGGTTGAAAAAAGTTAAATCACCATAGAGACAGTTGACGCTGAGACTGACTTCCACATCTACAGGTACAATGATTTTGGTCGTTCCTACCATCTTTCTGAGGATAATGACATTATCATGATTGGTTAGGATGACCCTCTCCAGATGAATGGTGTCCTTACCCATAAGGCGAAAGAGATTGATATCATCAAACTGGCAAGTCTGGTAGCTTGAAAAATGATGGAGATTTCCAAACCAACGATTTTTCTCCTTCTTAACCATCACCACCTCTTCAAAAATCAAATCGGTCTGTTCTTTTTCCTGGTTCATCATCGGATAAAGAAGAAAGAGGCTATAGATGACCGCAACAAAAATAGCTAGAATCACAAAGGGATTGAGCATGACGATGAAAAAGAAGAGAATGGTTGCCACCACTAAAAGAAGATTATTGCCCTCTTTACCAGTGTAATAGCGAATCAAAAGCAAAAAGAGGAATAGAATCAGCAGAAAAACGCGAAAAAATGCTCTGATACCATCAAAATCAG
>CAKMOM010000110.1:0-3468 GCA_927910965.1 uncultured Streptococcus sp. | reverse complement strand
CAGCTCGGTAGCTCGTCGGGCTCATAACCCGAAGGTCGTAGGTTCAAATCCTGCTCCCGCAATAAGGCTCGGTAGCTCAGTTGGTAGAGCAATGGATTGAAGCTCCATGTGTCGGCGGTTCGATTCCGTCTCGCGCCATTTGTATTAATAGTATGTATGCGGGTGTAGTTTAGTGGTAAAACTACAGCCTTCCAAGCTGTTGTCGCGAGTTCGATTCTCGTCACCCGCTTTGAACTTTGTTCAAATTACATTACCAAGTTTTAACTTGGGCGCGTAGCTCAGGTGGTTAGAGCGCACGCCTGATAAGCGTGAGGTCGGTGGTTCGAGTCCACTCGTGCCCATTAATAGGAGAATTACTCAAGAGGCTGAAGAGGACGGTTTGCTAAATCGTTAGGTCGGGTAACTGGCGCAAGGGTTCGAATCCCTTATTCTCCGTTTTTATGAGGGTTTATAACCCTCTTTTTTATATTTTTAAGAATAGTAGAATTAAAACTTCAGATTTGTAAAACTTAATTAGATTACTTATCTGAAGTTTTTTGGCTCTTTGTCAACTGTAGTGGATCGAAGGAAAGCTAAATGTTTTATATATTATCGATTTTATGGATTACTACTTCCAACTCTTGAGTGAAATTTCGCCACTGTTGAGCCAGATTTCTGTTCCATTATAACATTGAACTAAAAGTTTGCCACTTTCAGAGATGTCTTTAGCAAGTCCCTTGTAGTCTTTTTGATCTAGTGTGAAAGTAACTTCTTTTCCTAGAACGAATGACTGTTTTTTGTATATGTATAATAGTTCTTCTGTTGGTGTTTCGAAGAAAGTGCGCCAGATTTCTATGATTAATTCATTTCTGGTAATTGGTGCTGGTGTTTTAAATAAACTAGCAGCTTTTTCTTTTAATTCCTGAGGAAAGTCTTTAATAGTGAAATTAATACCTACTCCAATAATGATATCTGTGACTAAGCCAGTTTCTACAGAGGTAATTGCTTCAGTAAGGATTCCTCCAATTTTATGATTGTTTAGGTAGATATCATTGACCCATTTTATGTCGACATCAATTAAAGTTAGGTTTTTAATGGCTTTGTAGATAGCTCCTGCTACAAGTAGTGTGTAGGATGGTAATTGGTCATAGGGGAGATTGGGTTTAAGATGGAGTGTCATATAAATGCCACCTTGGGGTGAGTAGAAAGAACGTTGAAAACGGCCTCGCCCTGCTGTTTGATAGGAAGCTAGATAGAGAGTGTTTGCTTTATTTCCTAAATCAATTGCTTCTTTTGCATCGAGTTGTGTTGATCTTGTTTCGGGTTTAAAACTGATTTTAATTGGAAGATTTTGTTCTAGAAGTTCTGGAAGAATAAGGTCTCCATTCACCAGTTTATAGCCTTTGTTTTTGATACTATCAATTTCAATGCCTTCTTGTTCTAGACGCTTGATGGCTTTCCAAATTGATGTTCGGGTTAGGGATAGTTCTTCTGCGATTTTTTCTCCGCTGACATAGTCGATTTCTTTAGCTAGAATTTGGTAGACGGCTTGGTAAGATTTCATAGTGTTTCCTTTCTTTAGGAATAGTATGTGATTTGAATCTAGTTTGGCTAGTTGCTTAATTACTACTATTTTAACATATACCTAGTCTTTACGGTATGATTTTCTTATAGTAAATGTAGTCATTAAGTTTGAGTTTTGAAATATCAGTATTTTTTGCTCCCCTTTTTTTTACCTAGTAAAACGTTTCCTTTGTTTTCAAATTGCTAAAAAAAGTGGTACAATAAGGGTAGCTTACTATTATCTGAATCAGTTGATTTGGAGAGAAAGGATTCATTTTGAAATCAATAGGCTTTATTGAAAAGCTGAAAGGGTTGTCTAGTAAAGAGCTAATTTTATTGGGAATTATCCTGAGTATCTTTTTACCCTTTTATCTTTTTGTAGTTGTATTCTGTTTATATATTATCAGTTTGATTTTCACAGGAGACATGAAAAGTATTCTTCAGAAAATGGGGGAGCATCCGATGCTGCTTCTTTTTCTTGGCTATAGTACTGTTATATCCGTTTTTGCACAAAATTGGATGGGAGTTGTGGCTTCGGTAGGAATTTTTCTATTTACTATTTTCTTTTTGCATTATCAGTCGATTTTATCACATAAATTCTTTCGATTGATTTTGCAGCTCGTCTTATTTGGTAGTGTATTGTCAGCTGCTTTTGCGAGTTTAGAGCATTTCCAAATTGTGAAGAAATTCAATTATGCTTTTCTTTCACCCAATATGCAGGTATGGCATCAGAATCGTGCAGAAGTGACCTTCTTTAATCCTAATTATTATGGAATTATTTGTTGTTTCTGTATCATGATTGCCTTCTATCTGTTTACAACGACCAAGTTGAATTGGTTGAAAGTATTCTGTGTGATTGCAGGCTTTGTGAATCTCTTTGGTTTGAACTTTACTCAAAATCGAACTGCCTTTCCTGCTATTATCGCTGGAGCAATCATCTATCTCTTTACGACCATTAAAAACTGGAAGGCCTTTTGGCTTAGTATTGGGGTCTTCGCGATTGGCTTGAGTTTCCTCTTTTCTAGTGATTTGGGAGTTCGGATGGGGACTTTGGATTCTTCTATGGAAGAGCGCATTTCTATCTGGGATGCTGGGATGGCCTTGTTTAAGCAAAATCCTTTTTGGGGTGAGGGGCCATTGACCTACATGCACTCTTATCCTAGGATAAATGCTCCTTATCATGAACATGCTCACAGTCTATATATCGATACGATTCTGAGTTACGGAATTGTGGGGACTATTTTATTAGTTTTGTCTTCTGTTGCTCCTGTTCGATTGATGATGGATATGAGTCAGGAGTCGGGGAAACGTCCGATTATCGGTCTTTATCTGTCTTTCCTTACAGTGGTTGCTGTACATGGAATTTTTGACTTGGCCCTCTTCTGGATTCAGTCAGGTTTCATTTTCTTACTAGTTATGTGCAGTATTCCGTTGGAGCATCGAACTTTGGTATCGGACATGACGGATTAAGTTTATAAGATTAAAATCTTCTACCTTGGGTAGGAGATTTTTTTACTGGGAAAAATTATTTCCAAATCGAAATAGTTGACAGTTAGAACGATGAGTGTTACAATTGTTTTATTCTTTTCGATATCGAAATAAATTGGAGGTGTTATGAAGGATAGTCATTTGCTAGCCCATCATATTCGTTTGTTGAATGGGCGGATTTTTCAAAAGTTACTGAGCCAAGACCCTGAAGCTCTTTATCGGAGTGAGCAGGGCAAGATTTTAGCGGTTTTATGGAATAGTGAAACTGGCTGTGCAACTGCAACAGATATTGCGCTTGCGACTGGGCTTGCTAACAATACACTGACGACGATGATTAAAAAACTAGAGGAACAAAATCTTGTAGCTATTAGTCCATGTGGAGAAGATAAGCGTAAGAAGTATTTGGTTTTAACAGAGTTGGGGCAGTCTCAGAAAGAA
>CAKMOM010000109.1:0-29800 GCA_927910965.1 uncultured Streptococcus sp. | reverse complement strand
CAACACGACTATGAGACTGATAAGCCGTCTATGGGTTGAAATCCGTCCAGGTCACTATGTTTGGGCTAACCAAAGCCGAATTTGGCACATTACCAACAAGGACTAAACTAATAATGGTTTTATAATTTCCATGTCAGTTTTTATGGAAATTATAAACCTTTTTGTTGGACTGATTTGAAAGGCTTTGAAAGCGTCTCGAAAGAATTTTCGAAAAAATTTTAAAAAATTCTGAAAAATCTTGACAGCTAATGAAAAAGGTGGTAAGATAGGAAACATCAAAAAAGAAAGCAGAAAAAGAAATGAATAAGAGACAAGCTGTAACTATGAATCAAAACTTTTACTTTAGCTACTTTAGATAGTGTTTGTAGACATGTCACCATGGATGCAAACAGTTCAAGCAATTTGTTTGTATCTATGTGGCTAAGATTTTTGATTGTGGTCCATATAGATGAATATCTAAATGGACTAGCTAAGTTGTAACTTGTTAGATTATTTCAAGCATCCGTTTAGATAGTATCTAGGCGGTTTTTTGTTTTATCTTTTCTGAGAAGGAGTTTCATTATGAAAGTTGTTCGAAAATTACTAGCACCCCTCTTGGTAGTGGGGATTCTCTTGACCTCTCTGATTAGTTTACATCAGTTGAAGGCAGATAAGAAAAAAGATGTGTTTCGTATCGGTATTTCACAATTTATTACCCACCAGTCTCTAGATGCTACTAGAGAAGGCTTTGTGGATGAGCTGGCTAAACAAGGCTATGTTGAAGGGAAAAATATTGAGATTGATTTGCAAAATGCACAGGGAGAACAAAGAAACCTAAAAACTATTTCCCAGCAGCTAGCAGAATCCAGTGATGTTGTTCTAGCTATCGCAACGCCTTCTGCTCAGAGCTTGGCCAATACAACGCAAACGACACCGGTTGTCTTTTCAGCTGTAACAGACCCTGTCAGCGCCAAGTTGGTTGAGACACGAGAACATCCTGGGGCCAATGTGACTGGGACAAGCGATCAGTCATCAGATGCCATTTCAACTCAAATTAACTTAATAAAGAAAGTCTTACCAAAGGCTAAAACAATTGGAATCCTTTATACTCAGAGTGAGCCAAATTCGGTTGTCCAAAAGGATGAAGCCAAACGACTTCTAGAAGAAAAAGGCTTTACTGTTGTTGAAAAAACAATCTTGGACAGTAACAATGTCAAGGCGGCAGCAGAGAGCTTGATGACAGAGGTGGATATGGTTTTTGTACCAACGGACAATATTATTTCTTCAACCATGGAAACAGTCAAACAGGTTTCTATTAAACACAAGGTTCCAGTATTTGGTGGTTCAACAGAAATGATTGCTGTTGGTGGCTTGTATAACTACGGAACCAATTATGAAGAATTGGGACGGCAGACAGCACGAATGCTGGTTCGTGTTTTAAAAGGGGAAAAGCCAGAAAATATAGCAGTTGAGTTGCCTGAAAAACTGGAATTGCATACCAATCAAGAAATGGCAGATGCACTAGGAATTGATATCAGTAAGTTAGAAGGCAAGGAATAAGGAGGTTTAAGATGAATTTTGTATTATCTAGTTTATCAGAAGGTTTGTTGTGGTCGATTATGGCTATTGGGGTCTACTTGACTTTCCGTATTTTGGATATTGCGGATATGACTGCTGAGGGAGCCTTTCCACTGGGGGCGGCTGTCGTCGTATCTCAGATACAGGCAGGGACAAATCCTTGGATTGCGACCGTACTTGCTTTGTTTGCAGGTATGGTAGCAGGTCTAGTATCAGGAATGCTCCATACCAAGATGAAAATTCCAGCTCTCTTGACAGGGATTGTGACCTTGACAGGGCTTTATTCGATCAATATTAAAATCATGGGAAGTGTGCCCAATCTTTCCTTGGGAGATTCTTCAACTGTCTTTAAACAATTGGCGAGCTTAGGGCTGACAACTGAAGAAGCTGTTTTCTCACTCAGCTTAGCCTGTCTCTTACTTGTTTGTTTGGTCTTGACCCTTTTGATGAAAACAGAGATTGGTTTGGTCTTGCGTTCGACTGGGGACAATATTCCGATGAGTGAGGCTAATGGGGTCAATGTAGACACCATGAAGATTGTTGGTTACATGATTTCAAACGGTCTGATTGCCCTATGTGGTTCCTTGTTTGCCCAAAATGATGGATTTTCAGATGTGACTTCTGGGACAGGAACCATCGTTGTTGGTTTGAGTGCCGTGATTATTGCGGAAGTACTGATACATGATTTGACCATTGGAGGCCGCTTGTTATCTATCGGGATCGGTGCTATTGTTTACCGTTTGATTATTTTAAATATCTATGAAATTCCAAATCTAGATCAAAACCTGGTTCGTCTCTTTAATGCAATCTTGTTAGCCTTAGTTTTATTTGCACCAGAATTGCAAAAGAGATTAAAGATTCGTGGTTTGAAACTGAGAAATGAATAGGAGGAAAAAGTTATGGCAAGTTTATTAACACTTGAAAATATTCACAAGACATTTGAAGCAGGGACGGTCAATGAGAACCATGTCCTCAAAGGATTAGATTTAGAAGTTGAAGAGGGAGATTTTATCTCAGTAATCGGTGGAAATGGAGCAGGTAAATCCACTTTGATGAATATCTTGGCTGGCAATCTATCGGTGGACGAAGGAGAACTTTTATTGGCAGGGAAATCCATTAAAAATCTGAGTGTCAGAAAGAGAGCAAAGGATATCGCCCGTGTTTTTCAGGATCCTAAGATGGGAACCGCTTCGCGTTTGACGATTGAGGAGAATATGGCTATTGCCTTGAGACGTGGGCAAAAGAGAGGACTTGGTTGGGGGCGTGAAGGAGAAGGATAGAATCCAGTTCCAAGAAGCCTTGAAAGAGTTGAATATTGGTCTTGAAAATCGCTTGAAAGTGGATACTCAATACCTCTCAGGAGGACAAAGACAGGCCTTGACCCTAGTCATGGCAGCTCTGGTGAAACCTAAACTTTTGCTTTTGGATGAACATACTGCGGCACTTGATCCAAAAACGAGTCAAATGGTGATGGACTTGACTCAAAAGATTGTGGAAGACCATCAGTTGACGACTTTGATGATTACCCATGATATGAACCATGCGATTGAGTACGGAAATCGTCTCATTATGCTCTATCAAGGGAAAATAGTGGTGGATGTC
Source organism: uncultured Streptococcus sp. (assembly GCA_927910965.1). Lineage (GTDB taxonomy): Bacteria > Bacillota > Bacilli > Lactobacillales > Streptococcaceae > Streptococcus. Next base: position 26,641 of record CAKMOM010000109.1, on the reverse strand, counting down.
AAGGGAGAGGAGAAAAAGCATCTGACGGTTGAAAATCTCATGCATCTCTTCCAGAAAAATAGTGGCCAAAGCCTAGTCAGTGATGAATTGGTTTTGGGATAAAGAAAAAGGCTGAGATCTGGTGTCTCAGTCTTTTATTAGGTACAAATGGATAGGCAGAAATATGAAATTAATACTCTTCGAAAATCTCTTCAAACCGTGTCAGCTTTATCTGCAACCTCAAAGCGGCGCTTTGAGCAACCTGCGGCTAGCTTCCTAGTTTACTCTTTGATTTTCATTGAGTATAAACTCAGTAAGGAGCCCTCTTTTGCAGAAAAGCAGGGTTCTTTTTTGCTGTCTATTCCATTCCTGAAAGCGTAAAACAAACTAGTCAGGGTGGCTAGTTTGTGGTATAATGAAAGAGACTCAAAAAGAAACAGGAGAAATATGATGGATTTACTTTTAGCAATTGTATTGATTGTGCTAGCTTTTCTAGGAGGAGCTCTTGGAGGAATGTACTTGGTTCGTAAGCAAATTGAAAAAGAATTCGCTGACAACCCACGTTTGAATGCTGAAGCAGTTCGTACTCTTTTGAGTGCAAATGGTCAAAAACCAAGCGAAGCTAAGGTACAACAAGTTTACCACCAAATCATCCGCCAACAAAAGGCAGCCCTTGCTAACAATAAAAAGAAAAAATAAATAAGGAAAAGTCTGGGATGAAAGTTCCAGACTTCTCACTATGTTGGCTATGCTTTAGAGATGAGACTTTTTCCTTGCATTCTATTGATATTTGATTATGATTAAGAGAGATAGTTGTTGATTAGGCTATCATTATTCAGTTCATAAGGAGCGGTAATCATAATGAACTATCAATCAGAAAAAAGACTAGAAAGAAGACTAGAAAGAAGACTGTATGGATAATCGACCAATTGGTTTTTTGGATTCGGGTGTCGGGGGCTTGACCGTTGTACGTGAGCTCATGCGCCAGCTTCCCCATGAAGAAATCGTCTATATTGGAGATTCGGCGCGGGCGCCCTATGGTCCCCGTCCTGCTGAGCAAATTCGTGAATATACTTGGCAGTTGGTCAACTTTCTCTTGACCAAGGATGTCAAGATGATTGTCATTGCTTGTAATACTGCAACTGCGGTCGTATGGGAAGAAATCAAGGCTCAACTAGATATTCCTGTCCTAGGTGTGATTTTGCCAGGAGCTTCGGCAGCCATCAAGTCCAGCCAAGGTGGGAAAATCGGAGTGATTGGAACGCCCATGACGGTACAATCAGACATCTACCGTCAGAAAATCCATGATTTGGATCCGGACTTACAGGTGGAGAGTTTGGCCTGTCCCAAGTTTGCTCCCTTGGTGGAGTCTGGTGCTCTGTCAACCAGTGTCACCAAGAAAGTGGTCTATGAAACCCTGCGTCCCTTGGTTGGAAAGGTGGATAGCCTGATTTTGGGCTGTACACATTATCCGCTTCTCAGACCTATTATTCAAAATGTCATGGGACCCAAGGTTCAGCTCATCGATAGTGGAGCAGAGTGCGTACGGGACATCTCAGTCTTACTCAATTATTTTGAAATCAATCGTGGTCGCGATGCTGGACCACTCCATCACCGTTTTTACACAACAGCCAGCAGCCAAAGTTTTGCACAAATTGGTGAAGAATGGCTGGAAAAAGAGATTCATGTGGAGCATGTAGAATTATGACAAATAAAATTTATGAATATAAGGATGAACAGGACTGGTATGTCGGGTCCTATGGTATTTTTGGTGGCGTCCGGACGTTAACGGATGATGACTTGGATTTTCCTCTATTGGAGTTTGCCCAAAGATTTCGAGATGAGGATCGAGGTTTTCCTGTTTCTGTTACTGTTTTACGCTATGGTTCTCGCTACCGTTTATTGTCTTTTGTGGTAGATATCCTCAACCAAGAAATGGGACGAAATGTGGAAGTCATCCAACGTCAGGGGGCTTTACTCTTGGTTGAAAATGGGCAACTCCTGCATGTGGAATTGCCTAAAGAAGGGGTCAATGTTCATGATTTCTTTGAGACAAGCAAAGTTAGAGAAACCTTATTGATTGCGACTCGAAACGAGGGCAAGACCAAGGAATTTCGAGCTATCTTTGATAAGCTAGGCTACGATGTGGAAAATCTTAATGATTATCCTGATCTGCCTGAAGTAGCAGAAACAGGCATGACCTTCGAAGAAAATGCCCGTCTCAAGGCAGAAACGATTTCCCAATTAACGGGCAAGATAGTTCTGGCAGATGATTCTGGACTGAAAGTCGATGTTTTGGGTGGTTTGCCTGGTGTCTGGTCGGCTCGTTTTGCAGGCGTCGGAGCAACTGACCGTGAAAACAATGCCAAGCTCTTGCACGAATTGGCCATGGTCTTTGAACTCAAGGACCGCTCGGCTCAATTCCATACAACCCTAGTCGTAGCCAGTCCAAACAAGGAAAGCTTGGTTGTTGAAGCAGACTGGCCTGGCTACATTAACTTTGAACCTAAGGGTGAAAATGGCTTTGGCTATGACCCTCTCTTCCTTGTAGGAGAGACAGGCAAATCATCAGCTGAATTAACCCTTGAAGAAAAAAATAGTCAATCTCACCGTGCCTTAGCCGTTAAGAAACTTTTGGAGGTATTTCCATCATGGCAAAGCAAACCATCATTGTAATGAGCGATTCTCATGGCGATAGCTTGATTGTGAAAGAAATCCGTGATCGCTATGTGGGCAAAGTTGATGCCGTTTTTCATAATGGCGATTCTGAACTGCGTCCTGATTCTCCACTTTGGGAGGGCATCCGTGTAGTTAAAGGGAACATGGACTTCTACGCCGGCTACCCAGAACGTTTGGTGACTGAGCTTGGTTCGACCAAGATTATCCAAACTCATGGTCACTTGTTTGACATTAATTTCAACTTTCAAAAGTTGGACTACTGGGCTCAGGAGGAAGATGCCGATATCTGTCTCTATGGTCACTTGCATGTGCCAAGTGCTTGGATGGAAGGTAAAACCCTCTTTCTAAATCCAGGTTCTATCAGTCAACCACGTGGGACCATCAGAGAATGTCTCTATGCTCGTGTGGAGATTGATGACAGTTATTTCAAAGTGGACTTTTTGACACGAGACCATGAGGTGTATCCGGGCTTGTCCAAGGAGTTTAGCCGATGATTGCCAAGGAGTTTGAGACTTTCTTGTTGGGGCAAGAGGAAACTTTTTTGACTCCTGCTAAAAATCTGGCTGTGTTGATTGATACCCACAATGCGGATCACGCTACCCTCTTGCTCAGTCAGATGACCTATACCCGTGTTCCCGTTGTGACAGATGAAAAACAGTTTGTTGGGACGATTGGGCTCAGAGATATTATGGCTTATCAGATGGAGCATGACTTGAGTCAAGAAATCATGGCAGATACGGATATCGTTCATATGACGAGAACGGACGTAGCGGTCGTCTCGCCTGATTTTACCATTACGGAGGTCTTGCACAAGTTGGTAGATGAGTCCTTCTTACCTGTTGTGGATGCGTCAGGGATTTTCCAAGGAATTATCACGCGCAAGTCTATTCTCAAGGCAGTCAATGCCCTCTTGCATGACTTTAGTAAGGAATATGAGATTCGATGCAAATGAGAGACAGGATTTCAGACTTTTTAGAGGGGAAGCAGGGTTTGTCTGCCAATTCCAAGCAGTCCTATAAGTATGATTTGGAGCAATTTTTAGACATTGTAGGTGAGCGGATCTCTGAAACTAGTCTCAAGATTTACCAAGCCCAGCTAGTCAATTTAAAGATCAGCGCTCAGAAGCGAAAGATTTCGGCCTGTAACCAATTTCTCTACTTTCTCTATCAAAAAGGAGAAGTGGATAGTTTTTACCGCTTGGAATTAGCTAAACAAGCTGAAAAGAAGACAGAAAAGCCAGAAATTTTAGATCTAGACTCTTTTTGGCAGGAAAGTGCCTATCCAGAGGGCCGTTTACTGGCTCTTCTTATCCTAGAAATGGGGCTCTTGCCGAGTGAGATTTTGGCTCTCAAGGTTGAGGATATCAATCTGGATTTTCAGGTGTTGCGAATCAAGAAGGCTTCCCAACAGAGGATTGTCACCATTCCTACGACCTTACTGTCAGAATTGGAACCCTTGATGGCCCAGACCTACCTCTTTGAAAGGGCAGGGAAAGCCTATTCTCGTCAGTGGGCCTTTCGTCAGTTAGAAGCTTTTGTCAAGGAGAAAGGTTTTCCAGCCTTATCAGCCCAAGCCTTGCGGGAACAGTTCATTCTACGACAAATTGAAAACAAGGTCGATTTGTACGAAATTGCAAAAAAAATTAGGATTAAAAACAGTCCTCACCTTAGAAAAATATAGATAATGGATATTAAATTAAAAGATTTTGAAGGGCCCCTGGACTTGCTCTTGCACCTGGTTTCTAAGTACCAGATGGATATCTACGATGTGCCTATTACAGAAGTCATCGAACAGTATCTAGCTTATGTCTCAACCCTGCAGGCCATGCGTCTGGAAGTGACGGGTGAGTACATGGTTATGGCCAGTCAGCTCATGCTGATCAAGAGCCGCAAGCTCTTGCCAAAGGTAGCAGAAGTGACAGACTTGGAGAATGACCTAGAGCAGGATCTTCTCTCTCAAATCGAAGAATACCGCAAGTTCAAGCTCTTGGGTGAGCACTTGGAAGCCAAGCACCAAGAACGGGCCCAGCACTATTCCAAAGCGCCGACAGAGTTGATTTACGAAGATGCGGAGCTTGTGCATGACAAGACGACCATTGACCTCTTTTTGGCTTTTTCAAATATCCTAGCCAAGAAAAAAGAGGAGTTTGCACAGAATCACACGACTATCTTGCGGGATGAGTATAAGATTGAGGACATGATGGTTATCGTGAAAGAGTCCTTGACTGGACGAGATCAATTGCGCTTGCAGGATTTGTTTAAGGAAGCCCAGAATGTGCAAGAGGTCATTACCCTCTTTTTGGCAACCCTAGAGTTAATCAAAACCCAGGAGTTGATCCTCGTGCAAGAGGAGAGTTTCGGAGATATTTATCTCATGGAAAAGAAGGAAGAAAGTCAAGTGACCCAAAGCTAGACTTGATAGAGAGGAAAGATGAGTACTTTAGCAAAAATAGAAGCGCTCTTGTTTGTAGCGGGTGAAGATGGGATTAGAGTCCGCCAGTTAGCTGAACTCCTCTCTCTGCCACCGACAGGCATCCAACAGAGTTTAGAAAAATTAGCCCAGAAGTATGAAAAGGACCCAGATTCCAGCTTGGCTCTGATTGAGACAGGTGGGGCTTACAGATTGGTGACCAAGCCTCAATTTGCAGAGATTTTGAAGGAATATTCCAAGGCGCCTATCAACCAGAGCTTGTCTCGGGCTGCTCTTGAGACCTTGTCCATCATTGCCTACAAGCAACCCATCACGCGGATAGAAATTGATGCCATCCGTGGGGTCAACTCGAGTGGGGCCTTGGCAAAGTTGCAGGCCTTTGACTTGATACGAGAAGACGGAAAAAAAGAAGTGTTGGGACGCCCCAATCTCTATGTGACAACAGATTATTTCCTAGATTACATGGGGATAAATCATTTGGAAGAATTACCAGTGATTGATGAGCTTGAGATTCAAGCCCAAGAAAGCCAATTATTTGGTGAAAGGATAGAAGAAGATGAGAATCAATAAGTATATTGCCCACGCAGGTGTGGCCAGTAGGAGAAAAGCAGAAGAGCTGATTAAGCAAGGTTTGGTGACAGTTAACGGCCAAGTGGTACGTGAACTAGCAACCATCATCAAGTCAGGCGACAAAGTCGAAGTTGAAGGTCAGCCTATCTACAATGAAGAAAAGGTCTACTATCTGCTTAACAAACCACGCGGTGTCATTTCCAGTGTGACAGATGACAAGGGCCGCAAGACGGTTGTCGACCTCTTGCCCAATGTGAAAGAGCGCATCTACCCTGTAGGTCGTTTGGATTGGGATACATCAGGAGTCTTGATTTTGACCAATGATGGGGATTTTACGGATGAAATGATTCACCCTCGTAATGAGATTGACAAGGTTTATGTCGCGCGTGTTAAAGGTGTGGCCAATAAGGATAATCTCCGCCCCTTGACCCGTGGACTTGAGATTGATGGTAAGAAAACCAAGCCGGCTGTCTATGAGATTCTTAAAGTGGATCCAGTCAAAAACCGCTCTGTAGTGCAGTTGACCATCCACGAAGGGCGTAACCACCAGGTTAAAAAGATGTTTGAAGCTGTTGGTCTCCAAGTGGACAAGTTGTCTCGGACACGTTTTGGACATCTAGACTTGACAGGTCTCCGTCCAGGAGAATCCCGTCGTCTTAATAAAAAAGAAATCAGCCAACTACACACCATGGCTGTAACCAAGAAATAATGAAACGAATCTTAATAGCGCCAGTACGCTTTTACCAACGGTTTATCTCACCAGCCTTTCCACCCTCTTGTCGCTTTGAGCCGACTTGTTCCAACTATATGATTCAGGCTATTGAAAAACATGGCTTCAAGGGTGTTTTGATGGGCTTGGCTCGGATTTTACGTTGCCATCCCTGGTCGAAAACAGGCAAGGACCCCGTCCCAGACCATTTTGCCCTTAAACGGAATCAAGAAGGGGAATGAGGTTGGACAAACAGATTTCAAAATGATAAAAACGCATCCTATCAGGTTTGAGTGAGTCTGATAGGATGCGTTTTATCATGTAAAGATGTGATTGAGTTTGAAGCAACTTATTTCAAAGCTTTTTGTGCGTCTTCAATCATGAGTTTTGTTGATTCTAGACCGCCTCCGCTTAGATACCAGAGGTCTGGTGTTAGTTGGATGATCTTGCCATTTTTAGCAGCAGGAGTTTCAGCGATGAGGGCATTTTCTAGGACACCATCGTTGCTAGAGTTGTCACCACCGATGGCAAGGGTACGGTTGATAACAAAGAGGATGTCAGGATTGATTTCTTTGACACTTTCAAAGCTGACTTCCTGTCCGTGGCGTGAGTCTTCAAATTGAGTATCAGTTGGCTTGAATTTCAAGGTTTGGTACAAGAAAGAGAAACGAGATTGGGCACCAAAGGCTGCCATTTTTCCTTCATTGAGGAGGATAGCAAGGGCTTTTTTGTCAGAACTTTCGTTTTTAGTTGCGACTTCTTGGATGCTCTTGTCTAGCTTGGCCAATTCTTCTTTGGCTTTCTGTGTACCAGTTTCACCAAAGGCGCTTGCTAAGGATTCGATATTAGTCTTGGTAGAAGTCCAGTAGTCATCTTTGCCTGCTTGGAAGAGAACAGTCGGAGCGATTTCGTTGAACTTATCTACGAATTTTTGGGTACGTGGTGAAGCGATAATTAGGTCTGGTTCAAGAGCAGCAAGGGCTTCTAGGTCTGGCTCAACCATAGAACCAACATTTTTAACTTTTCCAGCTAGGTCTTTAAGATAAGTCGGAACAGTTTTTGTAGGCATTCCGACGATATTCTTTTCAAAACCTAAAGCGCGAATAGTATCCGCAGCACCGAGGTCAAAGGTCACAATCTTTTCAGGGACTTTTGAAAGTGTGACTACACCTAGTGAACTTTTAATGGTTACCTCTGTTGGAGCAGAGCTACTTGACTCCGTCTTACTAGTGCTTGAGTTTGTACTACATGCACCAAGTAGGAGCAAGAAGCTGGCTGCTAGGGCAGTAAGGTAAAGTTTAAGGGATGTTTTCATAATTTCTCCTTTTTAAAATGTGATAACGATTTAGGGAATCTCTTGGTCTTATTGACTAAGAGACAAAGTTTCTTCTAACTCGAGTTTCTGAGTTACTAGCTATAGATACAAATCTTTTTGCCATTGATATCAGCCAGTGTGATGGGAATCTCATAAAGTTGACTGAGTAGGTCAGCCTGCATGATTTGATTGGTTGTTCCCTTGCTAAAGACTTGACCGTCCTTGAAGGCAACAATTTCATCCGCATACTGACTGGCTATGTTGATATCGTGAAGGACGATGATAATGGTCTTGCCGAGTTCCTCTACCAGTCGCCGAAGAATCTGCATCATGCTGACGCTTTGCTTGATATCGAGATTGTTGAGTGGTTCGTCCAGCAAGATAAAGTCCGTATCCTGGGCCAGTACCATAGCGATAAAGACACGTTGGAGCTGTCCCCCAGACAGGCTATCGATGTAGCGGTCTTTTAAGTTGGTCAGTTCCAGATAGGTCAGGGTTTCTCGGATTTTTTCCCAATCTTCTGGTCTCAGTCGACCTCTACTGTAAGGAAAACGTCCAAAACTGACCAGTTCTTCAACCGTCAATTTGGCTTGGTAATTGATCTTCTGCTTTAGGATGGTGAGTTCTTGAGCCAGTTCTTGTGAATTCCAACTCTCGATTTCACGACCTTTGATACTGAGAATTCCCTGATCCTTCTTGGTTAGTCTACTCATAATGGAGAGGAGAGTTGATTTTCCAGCACCATTGGGACCAATAAAGGCTGTCAGTTTTTGAGGACTGACTTCAAGCGAAATGTCTTGTAAAATATCCTGTTTTTGAATGGATTTGTCAATGTTTTCCAGTTTCACTGACGCGCCCTCCTGTAAAGTAAGATAAAGAATAAGAGACCACCCACGCTCTCGATAATCATGCTGATGCGAATTTCCAGCGCAAAGACTCGTTCAATCAGGGCTTGCCCCAAGGTCAAACTGATAAATCCGACCAGAATGGCTACGATAAAGAGCAATTTGTGCCGATAATCTTTGACAATCAGGTAAGTAAGGTTGGCTAGCATAAAGCCGAAGAAGGCCATAGGTCCTACCAAGGAAGTAGCCGTTGAAGTCAAAAGCACGATGCCCCAGAGGAGTTCTTTCTGTTCTTTTTCAACATTGAGTCCCAATATCTGAGCCGTTTCTCTTTGTAGGTGCAAGACATCCAGAGTGACTGCTTTCCGGAAGAAAAAGACTGTCAAAGCAAGGATGATCAGAGAGCCGATGGCTAGGATGGAAGTGTTGAGATGTTGAAAGGAGGCAAAGAGACCGTTTTGCAGTTTATCGTATTCGTTTGGATCCATCAGGACCTGAAGGAAGGTACTGATATTTCGAAAGAGACTTCCGAGGGCAAGACAAATCAGCAGGATAAAGACCAGATCTTGTTTCATCAGCGTCTTCAGGTAGCCTTCTAAGGCGAGAAAGAAGAGGGATTGGACAAGAAGTAAGATTAGGAATTCTAAGATGGGAGACTTCCCGAGTTGAAGAAACTTGCTTTCAAAAACCAGTAGCAGAGTTTGTAGTAGGACGTAGAAGGATTCGATTCCCAAAATACTAGGAGTCAGGAAACGATTTTCCGTCAGGGTTTGAAAACTAATGGTCGAAATCCCAGTCGCGATAGCTACCAAGAGATAAACGATGATCTTTTGGGAACGCAACTTCCAAGCAAAGACAGATAGGTGAGTAATGGGCCAAAAGTAGAGAAGACAAGCTCCGACGGCAAGAATAATGAGAAGGCAGAAGAGTTTGCTATGTTTGCTTTTAAACTGCATCTTTTCGTCCCCCTATCCAGAGAAGTAGGATAAAGATAAGGCTACCGATGATTCCTAGCAAGAGGCTGACAGACAGCTCATAGGGGCGAATCAAGACTCGAGAGAGGATATCGCAGGCTAGGACTAGATTGGCACCGACCAGTGCGACGATGAGTTTGGTCTGACTTAGATTATCTCCATAGTGCTTGCGAACAAGATTGGGAACGATGACCCCGAGAAATGGCAAGCCACCCACGGTAATCATGGTGACACTAGTCGTTAGCGCCACCAGAAAGAGGGCCAGTTTTTCAAGTAGGGAGTAGGAAATCCCCAAACTTTCGCTAGTTTCTTTTCCTAGATTCATGATGGTAAAAGTTTGGGATAATTTCCAAACGGCTATCAGGATAATGAGGCCTAAAAAGAGCCATTCATACTGATGAGTCTGAATCATGGAGAAGGAGCCCTGGGTCCAGGCAGTCATACTCTGAACCAGATTGAAACGGTAGGCGATAACTTCTGTCACAGAACCGATAATCCCGCTATAGATGATCCCAATCAGAGGCAACATCCACCTTTCCTTTATAGTAAAAATGGTCATAAAGGCTAGGAAGAAGAGGGTGAATACGATGGATGAAACAAAAGCAAAGAGCATCTTTTGGGTCAGACTAGCCGACGGAAAGACAAAGAGGCTCAATACCATTCCCAGTTTGGCGGCTTCAGTCGTTCCAACTGTACTCGGAGCAGCAAACTGATTTTGGGTAATAGTCTGCATGAGGAGTCCTGCCATACTCATACTAGAGGCGGTCAGGAGAATGCTAATGGTTCTTGGAAGACGAGACTCTTGAAAGAGAAGCCAGGTCTGCTGGTCGAAAGCAAAGAGTTTTCCCCATGAAAAATCACTGGTTCCAATGCTAATAGAGAGAAAGACCAGGAGTAGAAGTAAGCCAATTAAATAATGAGAAAGTTTCATACCCCGTCCTTTCATGTGGATTTGGTATCGAAAGATACCTGCGGATATTAATGTAACACGAATTATTTAATCTGTCAATAAATTTTCTGACAATTTAATGAATAAAACAAGGAGAGAGCGCCAAGGCTTTCTCCTTTGTTATCCTATTCCAAAATGTTTTTGCCTTCTTTAACACGCCAACGATAATCTGATAAAATAATATCTTCGAGGGAGTAGCTAGCCTTCCAATCAAGATATTGTTTAGCTTTTGATGCGTCTGCTAGGACGCTAGCTGGGTCACCAGCACGGCGAGCAACAATTTCGTGTGGTATTTTTTGATTCAGTAATTCTTCAGCAGTTTTAAAGATTTCTTTGACGGTATAGCCCTTTTCAGTTCCTAAGTTAAAGATTTGAGAAGAACTGTCTTCTTGAAATAGGTAGTTCATTCCTTTAACATGAGCCTGTGCAAGATCCAAGACATGAAAGTAATCTCGAATACATGAACCGTCACGTGTATCGTAGTCATCTCCAAATATTTTCAGGCTATCATTTTGTCCCAATGCGGTTTTGTTGATATTGGGAATGATATGAGTTGGATTTTTTACACGCAGACCATTTGAAGCATCCATTTCAGCCCCAGCAACATTAAAGTAACGGAAAATGACATATTTCCAATCGTAGCGATTGGCCATCCAGTAAATCATTCGTTCACCCATCAGTTTTGTCTCAGCATAAGGGTTGACAGGGTCGAGCAGGGTATCTTCAGTTGCAGGATTGTCAATACAGTTATTACCATAGAGGGAAGCAGTCGAAGAGAACATGATTTTTTGAATACCAACTTCAGACAAGACTTTGAGAACTTGGTTCATACCAGCAACATTGGCAGTGAAGTATTTACTTGGATTTTCAATACTTTCGCTCACAACAATCTCACCTGCACAATGGAGAACAGCATCAATCTGATTTTCTTCTAAGTAAGTTTTTAAGGCGCTAGCATCATAAACATCCAGTTGTTTAAAGATAGCACGACTATCTACAGCCGTTCGATTTCCTGTAGAGAGATTATCTAGAACATGTACCTGATAGCCAGCATTTAAAAGAGCTTTAACGGTATGGGAGCCAATGTAGCCAGCTCCACCTGTAACAAGAATTGTTTTGGTCATGATTTTTTCCTTTTCCTAGTTTTGTACTATTTTAAAGAAATAAGAAGGCAAAGTCAACTATTTTCTGCAAATTTTATGAAAAATCTGAACGATTTTGGCATCGGATTGTTTTTTTGTTTGGGAATAAAATTTCGAGTGAATCTTGGAATTTTTTTAGATTTTACTTCAAATGCAAGAGAATACAATTCATTTCTAAGATAGAGCAAAACTAAGATACTAACTTAGAAATCCACCTTCCCGCTATCCTTCTCCTATAAAAAGTGGTAAAATGGATGAAAGAAAGAAGGAACTGAAATGACAACATTATTTTCAAAAATCAAAGAAGTAACAGAACTTGCTGCGATCTCAGGTCATGAAGCACCTGTCCGTGCTTATCTTCGTGAAAAGTTGACACCGCACGTGGATGAAGTGGTGACAGATGGCTTGGGTGGTATTTTTGGTATCAAACATTCAGAAGCTGCAGATGCACCGCGCGTCTTGGTCGCTTCTCACATGGATGAAGTTGGTTTTATGGTCAGCGAAATAAAGCCAGATGGTACCTTCCGTGTCGTAGAAATCGGTGGTTGGAATCCTATGGTGGTTAGTAGCCAGCGCTTTAAACTCTTTACTCGTGACGGTCGTGAAATTCCTGTGATTTCAGGCTCTGTTCCGCCACATTTGACTCGTGGTAAGGGCGGACCAACCATGCCTGCCATTGCAGATATCGTCTTTGATGGCGGTTTTGCGGATAAGGCTGAGGCAGAAAGCTTTGGAATCCGTCCTGGTGACACCATTGTCCCAGATAGTTCCGCTATCTTACAGCCAATGAAAAAAAATATCATTTCAAAAGCTTGGGACAATCGCTATGGAGTTCTTATGGTGAGCGAGTTGGCAGAAGCTCTGTCAGGTCAAAAACTCGGAAATGAACTCTATCTTGGCTCTAACGTCCAAGAAGAAGTTGGTCTCCGCGGTGCTCATACATCTACAACCAAGTTTGATCCAGAAGTCTTCCTAGCAGTTGATTGCTCACCAGCAGGTGATGTTTATGGCGGTCAAGGCAAGATTGGGGATGGAACCTTGATTCGTTTCTACGACCCAGGTCACTTGCTTCTCCCAGGGATGAAGGATTTCCTTTTGACAACTGCTGAAGAAGCTGGAATCAAGTACCAATACTACTGTGGTAAAGGCGGAACAGACGCTGGCGCAGCTCATTTGAAAAATGGTGGTGTCCCATCAACAACAATCGGTGTTTGCGCTCGTTATATCCACTCTCACCAAACCCTCTATGCAATGGATGACTTCCTAGAAGCTCAAGCTTTCTTGCAAGCCTTGGTGAAAAAATTGGATCGTTCAACAGTTGACTTGATTAAAAATTATTAAACTTAAGGAGGTGGTAGGGATGGTAGAACCAAACCTAGAAATCCTTGTAAAAGATCTTTACAATCATGCTCGACATGATTTGAGTGAAGATTTAGTTGCTGCTCTCCTAGAGACTGCTAAAAAACTGCCTTCTACAAATGAGCAATTGCTGGCAGTCCGTCTCTCGGGTCTAGTCAATCGTGAATTGCTCCTAAATCCTAAACATCCGGCACCTGAGTTGCTCAACTTGGCTCGCTTTATCAAAAGAGAAGAAGCTAAGTACAGAGGAACTGCAGCTTCTGCGATTATGTATGGGGAGCTCTTTAAAATGCTTTGATTCCATTGTGGATCAAAGCATTTTTTATATGGTAGAAAAGCAATTCTTGGTTAGGAAAAGAAAAAAGCCATCCCATTCAGGATAGCTTCTTGGTTCTTAGATTTGTTCAGCGATGACCTTTTCAGCAAGGTTCATGGCGTGGTCAGATACACGAGTATAGTGGGAAATGATGTCGATAAAGTTGACCCCAGCTTGTGTTGAACACTCACCCTTGTTGAGGCGTTTGATGTGGGTCTTTCTGAGAACACGCTCCATATTGTTGATTTCTTTATGGCGTTCAATCAGACTTTGAGCTTTTTCAATATCATTGTTTTCCACGCTATCAAGGGCATCCTTGATAAAGCCAGTGGTTTTTTGATAGATATCAGCCAATTCCTGCAAAGCAGCTTCAGAAAACTCAACATTTTTACGTTGAAGGTAGTCAGTCAGATTGATTAGGGCCTCAGCGTGATCCCCAATCCGTTCCAAATCACGGGATGAATCCAGGATGTTGGTGAGCACTTCACTTTCTTTCTGGCTAAGGGCCTCACTTGAAAGAGTAATAAGGTAACGAGTCAATTTTTCATCAATGGTATTGATGGCTTCTTCTGTCTTGTGTCCTTTTTCAGCAATCTTTTCATTAAGGTCAATGATGTAGTTGTATGAAAGGTCAAAGGCTTTAGAAGCATAATTTCCCAAGTGAAGGAGTTCTTTTTTTGCATTTCCGAGAGCGATTGATGGTGCTTGTTTAATCAAATGCTCATCAAGATAAAGTGGCTCGTACTTCACAACTTCATCTTCACCAGGGATGAGCTTGGTTACAAAGTAGGCCAAGGCTCCGATGAATGGAAATTGGATAATAGTATTTGTGATATTAAAGGTTCCGTGGGCGAAGGCAATGGTCATTTCTGGAGCCAGATTGAGTGTAGATTCAAACCATTGAATCAAGCCAGTGAAAGGTACAAGGAAGACAATACAGATAACCGTACCAATCACGTTAAAGGCGACATGGGCACCAGCAACACGTTTGGCAGCGATATTAGCTCCAAGAGAAGCAATAATAGCTGTAATGGTCGTTCCGATATTATCACCAAACAAGACTGGTAGGGCACCTTGTAGATCAATCAAACCACTTGCGTAAAGATTCTGTAGGATACCGATAGTTGCGGAAGAAGCTTGAATGAGTAGGGTTAGTCCAGTTCCGACAAAGACACCTAGAATAGGACTCTTGCTTAGTTCAACCATATAGTCTCTAAAGACTTGCAGGTCTTTTAGAGGTTCCATTGCACCGCTCATAAGATTGAGAGCGAAGAAGATACCACCTACACCAAAAATGATACGTCCGATGTTATTGATAGAGCGATTCTTGGTGAAGAAGAGACAAATCGCTCCGATGAAAAGCATTGGTAAGGCATAATCTCCTAGCTTAAAACCGATGATAAAGGATGTAACGGTAGTTCCAATATTGGCACCCATGACAATACCGATAGCTTGACGCAAGGTCAAAAGTCCTGCGCTGACTAGCCCCACTGTAATGACTGTGACACCAGAACTTGACTGAATTAGCGCCGTCATACCGATACCAACTAGCACACCGAAGAACGGATTGCTGGTATATTTGTCAATGTAAAAACGAAGGCGATCTCCAGCAGCTTGTTGCAAACCGTCTCCCATGGTCTTGATACTATATAAAAATAGCCCCAGACCACCTAAAAAGTGAAATAAAATTTCCTGCCAATTAATGGACATTTCTTTTTCCTCCGAAAAATAATCGCGGAATTTCTCCTATTCTATTTTAAAGGATAAAAGTAAATCTAACAAGTGTTAAGCTAAGATTTTAGAAAGAAAATTCGTGAGAAAAAGTAAAAATAATACACTCTAACATGGCATGAAGATTAAATATCGAAAAATCTTGTGAAATCTTTCCTTGTATTTCCAAAGTGTGATATAATAGTTTCGAATAAAATAAATAAAGGGGTTTTTGTAACATGGCAAAACTTACTGTTAAAGACGTTGACTTGAAAGGTAAAAAAGTCCTCGTTCGTGTTGACTTCAACGTACCATTGAAAGATGGCGTAATCACTAACGACAACCGTATCACAGCAGCTCTTCCAACTATTAAGTACATCATCGAACAAGGTGGACGTGCAATTCTTTTCTCTCACCTTGGACGTGTGAAAGAAGAAGCTGATAAAGCTGGTAAATCACTTGCTCCTGTAGCTGCTGACTTGGCTGCTAAATTGGGTCAAGACGTTGTTTTCCCAGGTGTCACTCGTGGTGCTGAATTGGAAGCAGCTATCAACGCTCTTGAAGATGGACAAGTTCTTTTGGTTGAAAACACTCGTTACGAAGATGTTGACGGCAAAAAAGAATCTAAAAACGATCCTGAACTTGGTAAATACTGGGCATCACTTGGAGATGGTATCTTCGTAAACGATGCATTCGGTACAGCTCACCGTGCACACGCATCTAACGTTGGTATTTCAGCAAACGTTGAAAAAGCAGTTGCTGGTTTCCTTCTTGAAAACGAAATTGCCTACATCCAAGAAGCAGTTGAAACTCCAGAACGTCCATTCGTGGCTATCCTTGGTGGTTCAAAAGTTTCAGACAAGATTGGTGTTATCGAAAACTTGCTTGAAAAAGCTGATAAAGTTCTTATCGGTGGTGGTATGACTTACACATTCTACAAAGCACAAGGTATCGAAATCGGTAACTCACTTGTAGAAGAAGACAAATTGGATGTCGCTAAAGCTCTTCTTGAAAAAGCTAACGGTAAATTGATCTTGCCAGTTGACTCAAAAGAAGCTAACGCATTTGCTGGTTACACTGAAGTACGTGACACTGAAGGTGAAGCAGTTTCTGAAGGCTTCCTTGGTCTTGACATCGGTCCAAAATCTATCGCTAAATTTGATGAAGCTTTGACTGGTGCCAAAACAGTTGTATGGAACGGACCTATGGGTGTGTTTGAAAACCCTGACTTCCAAGCTGGAACAATCGGTGTGATGGACGCTATCGTGAAACAACCAGGCGTTAAATCAATCATCGGTGGTGGTGATTCAGCTGCCGCAGCAATCAACCTTGGTCGCGCAGACAAATTCTCATGGATCTCTACTGGTGGTGGAGCATCAATGGAACTTCTTGAAGGTAAAGTTCTTCCAGGACTTGCAGCATTGACAGAAAAATAAGATTTCATAAATGAATCAAAGAAGAGAGGGATGAAAGTTCCTCTTTTCTTTTGCTCAAAATAAAAACGCTTCCTCTCAACTATTGCTCATAAAATCACCCAAATTATGATAAAATGGAAATAGAAAGTTGAGATTATGAGTTATTTTAAAAAATATAAATTCGATAAATCCCAGTTCAAACTTGGTATGCGAACCTTTAAAACAGGTATTGCTGTTTTTCTAGTTCTCTTGATTTTTGGCTTTTTTGGCTGGAAAGGTCTTCAAATCGGTGCTTTGACAGCCGTTTTTAGCTTGAGG
Source organism: uncultured Streptococcus sp. (assembly GCA_927910965.1). Taxonomy (GTDB): domain Bacteria; phylum Bacillota; class Bacilli; order Lactobacillales; family Streptococcaceae; genus Streptococcus. Next base: position 9,931 of record CAKMOM010000109.1, on the reverse strand, counting down.
GAGAGTTTTGATAAGAGTGTCCATTTTGGGACTTCGCGTATTCTAGGAAATAGTATCGGTGGCCTCTATGCCCTGGTCTTCTTCCTATTAAATACCTTTTTCCATGAAGCCTTTTGGGTGACTCTTGTAGTTGTTCCAATCTGCACCATGTTAACCATTATGACAAATGTAGCCATGAATAACAAAGCAGGGGTTATTGGTGGTGTAGCGGCTATGTTAATCATTACCCTATCGATTCCGAGTGGTGAAACGATTTTGTACGTGTTTGCGCGTGTATCAGAAACTTTCATGGGAGTTTTTGTCGCAATTCTCGTAAATTATGATATTGACCGCATTCGTCTCTTTTTTGAGAAAAAAGAAAAATAATGTTACATTTTATAACATTATCAATTGACGTTTGTCTTTTTTTAGACTATAATAGACAGAAAGAAGGAAATTGTAAATGAAGGAAAAAGAATTTCGCCGAAATATGGCTGTTTTTCCTATCGGCAGTGTTATGAAGTTGACCGATTTATCGGCGCGTCAGATTCGTTATTATGAAGATCAAGAGTTGATTAAGCCTGATCGAAACGAAGGAAATCGTCGCATGTATTCCTTGAATGACATGGATCGTCTGCTTGAAATCAAAGATTATATCTCTGAAGGTTATAATATCGCTGCCATTAAGAAAAAATATGCTGAACGTGAAGCGAAATCCAAGAAAGCGGTGAGTCAGACTGAGGTGCGTCGTGCACTTCACAATGAACTCCTCCAACAGGGTCGCTTTGCTTCAGTACGGTCACCTTTTGGTCGCGGTTAGGCAACCGCAAGTAGTCATAATTAAGGAGAAAACTCATGCCAATCACAGCTGCAGATATTCGTCGTGAAGTCAAGGAAAAAAATGTTACCTTTATTCGTCTCATGTTCTCAGATATTTTGGGAACCATGAAAAAACGTCGAAATTCCTGCTACAGATGAACAGTTAGATAAAGTCTTGTCAAACAAGGCTATGTTTGATGGATCTTCTATCGAAGGTTTTGTACGTATCAATGAGTCGGATATGTACTTGTACCCTGACTTGGATACATGGACAGTCTTCCCTTGGGGAGATGAAAATGGAAGTGTTGCAGGTTTGATCTGTGATGTCTATACAACAGAAGGTGAACCATTTGCAGGAGACCCTCGTGGTAATTTGAAGCGTGCTCTTCGTCACATGGAAGAAGTGGGATTCAAATCCTTCAACCTTGGGCCAGAGCCAGAATTCTTCCTATTTAAACTGGATGAAAATGGGGATCCAACACTTGAAGTAAATGACAAGGGTGGCTACTTTGATTTGGCGCCTACTGACCTTGCGGACAATACACGTCGTGAGATTGTCAATGTCTTGACTAAAATGGGATTTGAAGTAGAAGCGAGTCACCACGAGGTTGCGGTTGGACAACATGAGATTGACTTCAAGTACGATGAAGTTCTCCGTGCTTGTGATAAGATTCAAATCTTTAAACTTGTTGTTAAAACCATTGCTCGCAAACACGGCCTTTACGCAACCTTTATGGCAAAACCAAAATTTGGTATTGCTGGATCAGGTATGCACTGTAATATGTCCTTGTTTGATGCAGAAGGAAACAATGCCTTCTTTGATCCAAATGATCCAAAAGGAATGCAGTTGTCAGAAACGGCCTACCATTTCCTTGGTGGTTTGATCAAGCATGCCTACAACTATACTGCCATCATGAATCCAACGGTTAACTCATACAAACGTTTGGTTCCAGGTTATGAAGCGCCTGTTTACATTGCTTGGGCTGGTCGTAACCGTTCGCCACTTGTGCGCGTGCCTGCTTCACGTGGTATGGGAACTCGTCTTGAGTTGCGTTCAGTGGATCCGATGGCAAACCCATATATCGCTATGGCTGTTCTTTTGGAGGTTGGTTTGCATGGTATTGAAAATAAAATCGAAGCACCAGCTCCTATCGAAGAAAATATCTACATCATGACAGCGGAAGAGCGTAAGGAAGCTGGTATTACAGACCTTCCATCAACTCTTCACAACGCTTTGAAAGCTTTGACAGAAGATGAGGTTGTCAGAGCAGCTCTTGGAGAACATATCTATACTAGTTTCCTTGAAGCCAAACGAATCGAATGGGCAAGTTATGCAACCTTCGTTTCACAATGGGAAATTGATAATTATTTAGACCTTTACTAATACTAATATAGAAGAAAGATTGCCTGAGGGTGGTCTTTTTTCTTGTATTTTATATCGAGGTGTGATATATTTTATATAACGAAGTGCGATATATCGAACTGGATAGGAGGTGGCTATAAATGGAATTAACGGATAAGATTCGTCGAGTTTATCTTCCGATGACGGAAACGGGTTTTTATATCTTGTTCTGTCTGCAAAAGGAAGGTCATGGTTATAGTATTACGCAAAAGGTCAAGGAGATGACGGATTCGCAAGTTTCGATTAGTCCTGGAACTATGTATGGAACCTTGTCAAAGATGGAAAAGGATGGTTTGATTTCCTTTGTCCGCGAAGAGGAAAAGCGGAAAATCTATCAGATTACAGACTTGGGACGAAAAGTTTTAGATATTGAATTGAAGCGAATTGAACGGCTTTATAGAAACAGTCGGGAGAAAGTATGATGGAGAAGAAGGTTGTTTATAGAATTGCTACCATTGCGGATTATGATAGAGAGGCTTTATATCTTAGAAAAATGCATGCTGAGGGCTGGAAACTCAAGGAGGTAACCTACTCTAACTTAGTAGTTGCGGTTAAGTATACTTTTGAAAAGTGCCAACCGGAGCAGGTGTCTTATCAGTTGGACTTTTATCCTATGAAAAAATCAGAGAGAGCCTCCTATTTACAATTATTTAAAGACTGTGGCTGGGAGCATATTACAGACTTTAATGGGTTTTCCTACTTTAGAAAGCTTCATTCTGGAATTGAGTCGGATGCCGAGTTTGAAATTTATAATGACGCGGCCGGGAAGTTAGCTATGGTCAAACGGATTTTAACGAGGCGGATGCTTCCTATTTTGCTTCTCTTTTTAGCTCTAATACCGGTTTTCTCAAAGTTTGTCACTGGAGGTAGTTCTTTCAGTTGGGAAATGTTTTTGATTGTTATAATAGATGGTGTTTTATTGATAGTTCATGCGATTCAGATTTCTTATATTTTTTGGAGATTGTTTCAAAAGTGGAAAGAATTATCTGATAAATAACGCCATGTATGTTTTCTGATTTGGAGGTAAGGTAATGAATAGCAAAGTACAATTTCGGTTTTTCACCATTGTTGATTTGGACAAGGAAGAAGAATATTTACATGAGATGCATTTGAAAGGTTGGAAGTATAGAACGAGTCGTTTTGGTTTGTTCTATTTTGACCAATGTCAACCAGACGATGTCATCTACTGTATCTATGATTCTAGATTTCTTAAAAAGTATAAGCATGAACTGCAAGATTTTAGAAATAGAGGTTGGGAATTGATAGGAGCAGGTTCTTGTTCGATTCTTCGTAAATCGTCTTCTAATTTACTTCCAGAGGATCAAGTCTATATGAGTAAGGGGCTCAGATGGGAAGTTATGCGAAATAGACTTCGTTCATGTACAGTTGCTTTCTCAGGTGGTCTTGTTGTTTGTATGAGTTCGTTTAGAGAGGAACTTTCTATGTCTTTCTTTATTATTTTTGTTTTATATGCTTTTCTGATTTCTTATTTAATTCTTGGTTATTTAAGACTTAAAAGGGCATACCGAGTAGATGGAAGGTAGGGTTCTAGGTCTTCAGACTGATTTTTAGCACTCTTGATAAAAGAGTGCTAATTTTTTTGAGTTTTTGTCTTGACATTCTCTTTTAAGGGTGTATAATAGAATCATAAGTTAGCACTTGAGTGCATCGAGTGCTAATTGATCAGACAGAGAGGAGTGATGAGATGGTTACAGAGCGTCAGCAGGATATTTTAAATCTGATTATTGACATCTTTACCAAAACGCACGAACCTGTCGGATCCAAAGCCTTGCAAGAGTCTATTAACTCTAGCAGTGCAACTATTCGTAATGACATGGCGGCTCTAGAAAAGCAAGGTTTGCTTGAAAAGGCTCATACTTCAAGTGGTCGGATGCCAAGTGTTGCTGGTTTTCAGTACTATGTAAAACACTCGCTGGATTTTGACCGACTGGCTGAAAATGAGGTTTATGAGATTGTTAAAGCCTTTGATCAGGAATTCTTCAAATTGGAGGATATTCTGCAAGAGGCTGCTAATCTGCTAACAGACTTGAGTGGCTGTACGGTAGTAGCACTGGATGTTGAGCCGAGCAGGCAACGTTTGACAGCCTTTGATATCGTTGTTTTGGGGCAACATACAGCCTTGGCAGTATTCACCCTAGACGAATCGCGAACGGTTACTAGCCAGTTTCTGATTCCAAGAAACTTCTTGCAGGAGGACTTGCTGAAACTGAAGAACATCATTCAGGAACGTTTTATCGGTCACACCGTTCTAGATATTCACTACAAGATTCGGACGGAGATTCCGCAGATTATCCAGCGTTACTTTACAACGACGGACAATGTCATGGATCTCTTTGAACACATCTTTAAGGAGATGTTCAACGAAAACATTGTGGTGGCGGGCAAGGTTAATCTTTTGAATTTTGCCAATCTAGCAGCCTATCAGTTCTTTGACCAACCGCAAAAGGTGGCTCTGGAGATTCGTGAGGGGCTGCATGAAGACCAGATGCAAAATGTGCGTGTTGCGGACAGTCAAGAATCCTGTCTAGCTGACCTAGCGGTGATTAGTAGCAAGTTCCTCATTCCTTATCGGGGAGTTGGAATTCTAGCCATTATCGGTCCAGTCAATCTGGATTACCAACAGCTAATCAACCAAGTCAATGTGGTCAACCGTGTTTTGACCATGAAGTTGACAGATTTTTACCGCTACCTCAGCAGTAATCATTACGAAGTACATTAAGATTGAAATCATTAAAGGAGGCGAAAATGGCCCAAGATATAAAAAATGAAGAAGTAGAAGAAGTTCAAGAAGAGGAAGTTGTGGAAACGGTAGAAGAAACAACTCCTGAGAAATCTGAGTTGGACTTGGCAAATGAACGTGCAGATGAGTTCGAAAATAAATATCTTCGCGCTCATGCAGAAATGCAAAATATCCAACGCCGTGCCAATGAAGAGCGTCAAAACTTGCAACGTTATCGTAGCCAAGACTTGGCAAAAGCAATCTTACCATCGCTCGACAACCTTGAGCGCGCACTTGCAGTTGAAGGTTTGACAGACGACGTTAAAAAAGGATTGGAGATGGTGCAAGAAAGCTTGATTCACGCTTTGAAAGAAGAAGGAATCGAAGAAATCGCAGCTGACGGCGAATTTGACCATAACTATCATATGGCTATCCAAACTCTCCCAGCAGACGATGAACACCCAGCAGATACCATCGCCCAAGTCTTCCAAAAAGGCTACAAACTCCATGACCGCATCCTACGCCCAGCAATGGTAGTTGTTTATAGCTAAGCTAGAAAGCTTAAAAAATCTTGTCCGAAACGACAATAAACTATGAAGAAAGATAAAATATATTTGGCTTTGCAATAGTGAGCGAAGCGAACTAAAGACGATACTCTTCGCCGTGGCGCTACTTGCGCAAACTTTGAGACCATAGGCTCAAAGTTTAGTTAAAGAGATTGACGAAGTTAAGCTCTGACGGCGCCGCCACCTAAGAAGAGTATCAAAAAGAAAAATAGAAAATTAACTAACAAGGAGAAAAACACATGTCTAAAATTATCGGTATTGACTTAGGTACAACAAACTCAGCAGTAGCAGTTCTTGAAGGAACTGAAAGCAAAATCATCGCAAACCCAGAAGGTAACCGTACAACTCCATCTGTAGTCTCATTCAAAAATGGAGAAATCATCGTTGGTGACGCTGCAAAACGTCAAGCAGTTACAAACCCAGATACAGTTATCTCTATCAAATCTAAGATGGGAACTTCTGAAAAAGTTTCTGCAAATGGAAAAGAATACACTCCACAAGAAATCTCAGCTATGATCCTTCAATACTTGAAAGGCTACGCTGAAGACTACCTTGGTGAAAAAGTAACCAAAGCAGTTATCACAGTTCCAGCTTACTTTAACGATGCTCAACGTCAAGCAACAAAAGACGCTGGTAAAATCGCTGGTCTTGAAGTAGAACGTATCGTCAATGAACCAACTGCAGCAGCCCTTGCTTACGGTTTGGACAAGACTGACAAAGAAGAAAAAATCTTGGTATTTGACCTTGGTGGTGGTACATTCGACGTATCTATCCTTGAATTGGGTGACGGTGTCTTCGACGTATTGTCAACTGCAGGGGACAACAAACTTGGTGGTGACGACTTTGACCAAAAAATCATTGACCACTTGGTAGCAGAATTCAAGAAAGAAAACGGCATTGACTTGTCTACTGACAAGATGGCAATGCAACGTTTGAAAGATGCAGCTGAAAAAGCGAAGAAAGACCTTTCTGGTGTAACTTCAACACAAATCAGCTTGCCATTTATCACTGCAGGTGAGGCTGGACCTCTTCACTTGGAAATGACTTTGACTCGTGCCAAATTTGACGACTTGACTCGTGACCTTGTAGAACGTACAAAAGTTCCAGTTCGTCAAGCACTTTCAGATGCAGGTTTGAGCTTGTCAGAAATCGACGAAGTTATCCTTGTTGGTGGTTCAACTCGTATCCCAGCCGTTGTAGAAGCTGTTAAAGCTGAAACTGGTAAAGAACCAAACAAATCAGTAAACCCTGACGAAGTAGTTGCTATGGGTGCTGCCATCCAAGGTGGTGTGATTACTGGTGATGTTAAAGACGTTGTCCTTCTTGACGTAACACCATTGTCACTTGGTATCGAAACAATGGGTGGTGTCTTCACAAAACTCATCGACCGTAACACAACTATTCCAACATCTAAATCACAAGTCTTCTCAACTGCAGCAGACAACCAACCAGCCGTGGATATCCACGTTCTTCAAGGTGAACGCCCAATGGCAGCAGATAACAAGACTCTTGGACGTTTCCAATTGACAGATATCCCAGCTGCACCTCGTGGAATTCCTCAAATCGAAGTAACATTTGATATCGACAAAAACGGTATCGTGTCTGTTAAAGCTAAAGACCTTGGAACTCAAAAAGAACAAACAATTGTGATTCAATCTAACTCAGGTTTGACTGATGAAGAAATCGACCGCATGATGAAAGATGCAGAAGCTAACGCTGAAGCAGATAAGAAACGTAAAGAAGAAGTTGACCTTCGTAACGAAGTAGACCAAGCAATCTTTGCGACTGAAAAGACAATCAAGGAAACTGAAGGCAAAGGCTTCGATGCAGAACGTGACGCTGCCCAAGCTGCCCTTGATGACCTTAAGAAAGCTCAAGAAGACAACAACTTGGACGAAATGAAAGCAAAACTTGAAGCGTTGAACGAAAAAGCTCAAGGACTTGCTGTTAAACTCTACGAACAAGCTGCAGCAGCCCAACAAGCTCAAGCGGGAGCAGAAGGTGCACAAGCAACAGGAAACGCAGGCGATGACGTCGTAGACGGAGAGTTTACTGAAAAATAAGATGCAAAGCCCGTTAAAACCTCACAGTGAAAATAGGAAATCTGACACAGAAACTTTAGTTTCTAGAAAGATTTATCTTTTTCACCAAGAGGTTAGGGCGTGCTCAATTTAGCATTACTAGTTTGATTTTTAAAACTCGAGCGTCGTAATGATAGGAAGAAATCCAGAGGTTGCAACCCAGCCTCTGTTTTTCGATAAAATAGAGGATGTTGCGTATGAAAAAAGTACTTTGTATCATTTATCCTAATTTTTCTCTTTATGAGATAACCACTTTAACGAGTACTTTAGCTCTGTCTTTTGATATCACGATTGATTATGTCGCTTCTGAGAATTCGATGGTAGTCTCTGAGGATGGTTTGCCCTGTCAACCGACGAAAACATTGGATCAGCTCTGTATAGAAGATTATTCTTGTTTAATTTTGCCAGGAATGGTCAATATAGGTCCTGCTCTACAAGATGAGAAATTGATTTCGTTTTTGAGAAGTCTTAATGAGCAAGATATCCTAATTGCAGCCATTTCTTCAGCGCCCATTTTACTAGCGAAAGCTGGCTTGTTGAACGACACGAAATTTACAGGTGGAATTTGGCAAAACTTCTTTGATTATTTTGAATTTCTTCCACGTAAGAATTTTCAACCGAAAGTTCTTGTCCAAGATAAACAAATCATTACGGCTATCGGTTTTGCACATCAAGAGTTTGCAAGAAAAGTGATTTTCGGTTTAGGGTTGGCAGAGAATACGGACAACTATTTTAAAGAACAGAACGAGTATGCTGAAGAGGATTTGATATTTACTCTATCAGATGAAGAGTTTAATCAAGTGAAGCAGAGTATAGAAAACAGCCTCTAAAGATTTACATGAAAATTATAGAAAGGAACAAAGGTGTTCAGGGAATTGAACACGGGTTCCAGAATTTCTAACTCAATATAAAAGAAAGGAATTGAACCCGACCTAAATTCTCGGAAAAAAGATAAATCTGTCTAGGAGCATCGCTCCAGCGTCAGATTTCCTATTTTTCAGTCGAATTTTACGGTCTTGGTATCTTGTATGAACAATACTGAATTTTATGATCGTCTGGGGGTGTCAAAAAACGCTTCGGCAGACGAAATCAAAAAGGCTTATCGTAAGCTTTCGAAAAAATATCACCCAGATATCAATAAGGAGCCTGGTGCTGAGGAAAAGTACAAGGAAGTTCAGGAAGCTTATGAGACTTTGAGTGACGACCAAAAACGTGCTGCCTATGACCAATACGGTGCTGCTGGAGCCAACGGTGGTTTTGGTGGAGCTGGTGGTTTCGGCGGTTTCGATGGGGCAGGAGGCTTCGGTGGTTTTGAGGATATTTTCTCAAGTTTCTTCGGCGGAGGCGGTGCTTCGCGCAATCCAAATGCTCCTCGTCAGGGGGATGACCTCCAATACCGTGTGAATTTGACCTTTGAAGAAGCTATTTTTGGAGCTGAAAAAGAGGTTAAGTACAATCGTGAAGCAAGCTGTAGTACATGTAATGGCTCAGGTGCTAAGCCAGGAACAAGTCCAGTCACTTGTGGACGCTGTCATGGAGCTGGTGTCATTAACGTTGATACGCAGACTCCGCTTGGTATGATGCGTCGCCAAGTAACCTGTGATGTCTGTCATGGTCGCGGAAAAGAAATCAAAGATCCATGTACAACTTGTCACGGAACAGGTCATGAAAAACAAGCCCATAGTGTACATGTCAAAATCCCTGCTGGTGTGGAAACTGGTCAACAAATTCGCCTAGCAGGCCAAGGTGAAGCTGGCTTTAATGGTGGACCTTATGGTGACTTGTATGTAGTGGTTTCTGTGGAAGCCAGCGACAAGTTTGAACGTGAAGGAACGACTATCTTCTACAATCTCAACCTCAACTTTGTCCAAGCAGCTCTTGGTGACACAGTAGATATCCCAACGGTTCACGGCGATGTTGAATTGGTTATCCCAGAGGGAACTCAGACTGGTAAGAAATTCCGTTTACGTGGTAAGGGAGCTCCGAGCCTTCGTGGCGGTGCAGTTGGTGACCAATACGTTACAGTTAATGTCGTAACACCGACAGGCTTGAACGACCGCCAAAAAGCAGCTTTGAAAGAATTCGCAGCTGCAGGCGATTTGAAAGTCAATCCAAAGAAAAAGGGCTTCTTTGACCATATTAAAGATGCCTTTGAAGGAGAATAATACTCTTCGAAAATCTCTTCAAACCGTGTCAACGTCGTCTTGCCGTATATATGTGACTGACTTTGTCAGTCTTATCTACAACCTCAAAACAGTGTTTGAGCAAGCTGCGGCTAGTTTCTTAGTTGCTCTTTGATTTTCATTGAGTATAAATCAAATACTTCCCAGACTTTCCGCCGTAA
>CAKMOM010000108.1:0-24549 GCA_927910965.1 uncultured Streptococcus sp. | reverse complement strand
GAATTTGAGGTTAGTGAAAAGACTATACAGAGAGATTTTTCGCTACTCCGTGATATTTTATCTAGTAACACCAGTTATAGTGGAGATTTTCTTTATAACCGTAAGACGAATAAGTATTGTTTAGCAAGTAAGTCAGTTTTTAATAAAAAGGATATTCTCGTTATTTCAAAGATTTTATTGGAAAATCGAGCACTGAACAGACCAGAAATTGATAGCTTACTAAAAAATTTGCTGGTTTTAGTTCCTCGTGATGACCAAAAAGAAATTGAGCAGATTATTGGCAGTGAAAAGCTGAACTATGCTCCCTTAACGGATCAACAAAATAGAATAGAGAAAATTTGGAATTTATCAGAAGCTATTTTGCATGAACAGGTTCTAGATATTATCTATCAAAAACCTTATTCTGAATCTTCTAAGAGGCAGACTGTTTTGCCAGTCTCTCTTTACTATGATAATCATTATTTCTATCTGGTTGTTTACCAGTTGAAACATGCTACTTATATTACTTTAAGAGTAGACCGTATCCAGTCCTGGTCTTTTAGTGGTATAGAGAAACCTTCTATTTCTTATCGAGATAAATTTAGAGATGGTGATATTCGTAACGAGAGAGTGGATGCTTTTATCGGGAAGAAAATCAGTATTGAAATCGAGTACTTGTACGATCCGACGATTGTGATGGATCAATTTCCAAATGCAAAAATAGTTGGGAAAAATGGCGATTGGACTCATTTTCAGTTTGAAAGTCAGCATACACCGGGGCTTAAACGCTGGTTGCTGGGGCAAGGAGAAGCGGTTACTGTTTTGTCTCCTCGGATTTTAGTAGAGGATATGAAGCAAACAGCTCAAGAAATGATAGATAAATATAGATGAGGGTAAAATGACTATTCAATTTACTTCTAAAAAGGTTGGAGAACTATTGAAAGAAGGGAATTTGCGAATTCCTTCTTATCAAAGACCATATAAATGGAACAGAAAACATATCCGTAATCTTTTTTATGATTTACGAGATGCTATGGGGAAAAAGGAATATCAGATTGGTTCCGTTATCTTGCATGAAAATGATGAAAATGATGGAAATGATAGATACTTAGATATTGTCGATGGACAGCAACGGCTAATTTCTATTTCCTTGTTTCTTCATTTATTAGATGATTTAGAGAATTATAAGGGTGCTAATCAACTGCTGAGTGCTGAATTTGGAGAGCTATCTTGCTATCATGCGAGTGAAAATTATAACGAGTGGGAAAATTTGACTCAATTGGTTAGCGAAAATGAGGCAAAAGATATTTGCAACTTTTTATTAGAGAATTGTGCTGTCTCTGTGATTATTATGCCCAAAAAACGATTATCAGAGGCTTTTCAGCTATTTGATTCTCAGAATAATCGTGGAAAACCTTTAGAACCTCATGATTTGCTCAAAGCCTATCATCTCCGCAAGGAAGATTCAGAAGATGAAAAGATTGTTGAAAAGTGGGAGCAATTTGTAGAAGATAAAGATTTAAGTCTCAAAGAGTTGTTTGATAAACATCTTTTCCGTATGAGACGTTGGTCTCGAGGAGATACAGGATTGACAAAAAAGCGTTATGGATCTTATCTCCGTTTTACAGAGGATTTTATTGACGATTTTAAAGGCGTTGATTTGAATCAGAACTTTCCATACTTAGAATTGTATCGTCATATTGAAAATCTCCCCATGTCCATTACTATGCCAATCATTGATGGAAGTAAATTTTTTGAGTATATTGAATCTGCTCATGAAACTGTTAAAAATCATAAAGATTTTTTAAATGAACAGTTAGGAATATCTAATGAGTTAGAGGAGGAAGGACAAAATTTAGCTTACCCAGAAGGTATGTTAAACATTTACAATAGCTCAAAAGGACGCTATCTTAAATGTCACAATATATTCCTAAATATTTGCTCGCTTTTTCGCAGATAGATTTGGAAAAGAGGAGCTATCAAAGGAGATAGTAGAGACCTTGTTTATTTGGTCTTACTACCCTAGAGTTAAATCTAAAGCCATATATGATGCGACAGTTGGGAACTATGCTGCTGGTGGAAGGTTTAGACAAAAGAGGTTCAAAAGCTATTTCAACTTTTATCTCATGCTGTCACTCCGAATGATTTTATGGTCAAAATAGATAGAGAGCTATTTGAAAATTATACTGTGGACAAGATTATAGAAGAGGAAAAAGATAAATGGTAGAAACACATATAAGCTTATCAGTTAATCGTTTGTTAAATGAAGATACCTATGCTATCCCTCTTTATCAGAGAAATTTTGCTTGGACTTATGATGAAATTGAGCAGTTATTGAACGACGTAGCAGATGCTGTTCAAGAAAATAGAGACAATTACTATATTGGAACATTAGTCGTTAATAAAGAGAATGACATTTTCAAAATCATAGATGGGCAACAACGAACAACAGCCCTTAATTTGATTGCCTTAGCTTTGAAGCATGAGTTTGGTTTTGATAGATTGAAAGCTGTCAATCTTACCTTTCCAGCTAGGAAGAAATCAAATAAGAATATTCAAGATTTATTTTCCAAGAAAAAAATTTTAGAGGGCGATGAAAATGAGCTGACTAGAGGTTACGGACATGCTAGAGACGCATTGAAAAAAGTGTTAGAAGAGCGCCAATTGAATCCTCAGTCTTTCGTTGGTTATCTTTTTGAAAAGGTCATCATTTTTCGGAGTATACTTCCTGAGGATTTAGATTTGAATCTTTATTTCGAACGTTTCAATTCTCGAGGAGAACAACTAGAGGCTCATGAAATCCTTAAGGCACAAATGATGTCTAAATTTGGTGAAGATCAAGAAATGGCGCAAAAGTTTGCAAGAATTTGGGATGCCTGTGCAGAGTTTGATAAGCCGGTAGCAAGTCAGTTTAAGATGCGACGGAAGAGAGCAGATGACTTTCAAGAACGTGAACGTATTTTTGGATGGCATTTTACAAATTATTCATTTCATAATATTTATAATGATATTGATTTTCATCAAAATGAAAGAAGAAAGTTATCAGATATATTAGGAAAAAAGATAAATGAAAAAAATATAGAAGTAGAAAAAGATTTTGGCGATTATACTACAATCATTGATTTTCCAACATTCTTACTCCATGTATTGGCAATTGCGGAAGGTAAGAAAACTGATGAGATTCAACTAGATGATAAGAAACTCTTAGCACTATTTGATATAAAAAATAAAGATAAAACTTGGGTTATTGAATTTAGTGAATTTCTTCTTAGAATAAAACACATTTTCGATAATTACATCGTTAGAAATTCGAATATGGACTCTTCAAGTAGAAATAAGGATGAATGGTTTTTACAGAAGGGGACTTATTATGAATATCAACCAAATGGAAAATCTAAAGAGCATTATATAGTCGAAGAACGTTTTACTAATAATACGTTTTCGGATTCGGAAATTAACCAAAACATCATTCTTCTCCAATCCATGTTTGCTGTGACCTTTACTGCTAATCGTGATAGTCGTTGGTTATATGAAATCTTGCAATTCCTGTTTAACCATATTGAAGAGTTAAATCAAACAGAATTTGCTAGTCTCTTTAAGGATTTTCTTGAAAAAATGGCAGTGAGATATGCTGAGGAAAGATTGTTTACCGAAGATAAAAGTATCAAAAAATATGGGGCAATTCCTGTTTACGCTTTTAACTTTGTAGATTATGTTTTATGGAAAAATCGTGAAGAATTGAAGAAAGATTACGATATTGAGTTTAAAGATTTTAAATTTGCTTATCGTCGCTCCGTAGAACATTGGTATCCTCAGAATCCAAATGGACATGATGGAGAGAGCCAATTACCTGCTGAGTTTTTACATTCCTTTGGCAACCTTTGTATTATTACCGATAGTCAGAACTCTAGGTTTGGCAACTCCTATCCAGAAGCTAAATTAAAACAATGGGAAAAAGAAGATATATTCCATCGCCAGAGTTTAAAATTACAGATGATGGCAGAGATAACTTCTAAAAAAAATAGATGGGATATTGGTGAGATTCAATCTATGGAAAAAGAAGTGGAAAGATATGTACAAAATTTTTGTAATAGCTAATTAAAACAAGCTTCAGTAAGCTTGTTTTTTAAAATACCAATATATGTGATATACTAGTAAGGGAAGGATTTTGTAAAAGACAAACCAGCTCAAAATTTTTTGACTATCAATTAGAACTTGCTGATCAGACAATTCTTCTATCAACAGCACTCTTGTCAGGTGCTATTGCTTTAGCAGGATTATTCTCTGCCTTGAAAGAAAAATAAAAATAGAAAAGAGAAACAACATGGTTTTACCAAATTTTAAAGAAAATCTAGAAAAATATGCGAAATTATTGGTTGCAAATGGAATCAACGTGCAACCTGGTCACACTTTGGCTCTCTCTATCGATGTGGAGCAACGTGAGTTGGCTCACTTAATCGTCAAAGAAGCTTATGCTTTGGGTGCACATGAGGTGATCGTTCAGTGGACAGATGATGTCATCAACCGTGAGAAATTTCTCCATGCGCCGATGGAGCGTCTGGACAATGTGCCAGAATACAAGATTGCTGAGATGAACTATCTCTTGGAGAACAAGGCTAGCCGTCTCGGAGTTCGTTCATCTGATCCAGGTGCCTTGAACGGAGTGGATGCTGACAAGCTATCAGCTTCTGCTAAAGCTATGGGACTTGCTATGAAGCCAATGCGAATCGCAACTCAATCTAACAAGGTTAGCTGGACGGTAGCAGCCGCTGCTGGACTTGAGTGGGCTAAGAAAGTCTTTCCAAATGCTGCGAACGATGAAGAAGCAGTCGATCTCCTTTGGGACCAAATCTTCAAAACTTGCCGTGTCTATGAAGAAGATCCTGTTAAGGCTTGGGAAGAGCATGCAGCTATCCTCAAGAGCAAGGCCGATATGCTTAATAAAGAGCAATTTTCAGCTCTTCACTACACAGCGCCAGGGACAGATTTGACACTTGGTTTGCCAAAAAACCATGTTTGGGAATCAGCTGGTGCTATCAATGCACAGGGCGAAGGATTCTTGCCAAATATGCCGACAGAGGAAGTCTTCACAGCACCTGACTTCCGTCGCGCAGATGGTTATGTCACTTCTACAAAACCGCTTAGCTATAACGGAAATATCATTGAAGGTATTAAGGTAACCTTTAAGGATGGACAAATTGTGGATATCACTGCAGAAAAAGGCGATCAAGTCATGAAAGACCTTGTCTTTGAAAATGTGGGGGCGCGTGCCTTAGGTGAATGTGCCTTGGTACCAGATCCAAGCCCAATTTCTCAGTCAGGCATTACCTTCTTTAACACCCTTTTTGATGAGAATGCGTCAAATCACTTGGCTATTGGTGCAGCTTATGCGACTAGCGTTGTTGGTGGAGCGGAGATGAGCGAAGAGGAGCTTGAAGCTGCGGGGCTTAACCGTTCAGATGTTCACGTGGACTTTATGATTGGGTCTAGTCAAATGGATATCGATGGTATCCGTGAGGATGGGACACGTGTACCACTCTTCCGTAACGGAGATTGGGCAAATTAAGGAGATAATATGTTAGGAAGTATGTTTGTTGGTCTCCTAGTGGGATTTTTAGCAGGTACTCTAACCAATCGTGGAGAGCGAATGGGATGTTTTGGAAAAATGTTTCTAGGCTGGATTGGTGCCTTTATAGGGCATTTGCTTTTTGGGACTTGGGGACCGATAATAGCAGAAACTGCCATTATTCCGGCAGTACTAGGTTCCATGATTGTCTTAGCGATTTTCTGGAGACGAGGAAGTTAATTTCTTAAATCTGATACTCAATGAAAATCAAAGATCAAACTAGGGAACTAGCCGCAGGTTGCTCAAAGCACTGTTTTGAGGTTGTAGATAGAACTGATGAAGTCAGCTCAAAACACTGTTTTGAGGTTGCAGATAGAACTGACGAAGTCAGTAACATATATATACGGCAAGGCGACGTTGACGCGGTTTGAAGAGATTTTTGAAGAGTATGAAACGAAAAGGAGGTTGGTCATTGTACCAGCCTCCTTTTGAGTATGATATAATAGTTCTATGAGATTAGATAAATTTTTAGTTGCCTGCGCTGTGGGGAGCCGAACTGAGGTTAAAAACTTGCTCAAGGCTGGGCGAGTGACGGTGAATGGTAAAAAAGAGAAATCAGCTAAATTGCAGATTGATGAAGAAAAAGATGAGATTTGCTTTGATGGGCAAGTGTTGGAGTATGAAGAGTTTGTCTACTACATGATGAATAAGCCCCAAGGAGTTATTTCAGCGACTGAGGATCCCAAGCACAGAACCGTTCTGGACTTGCTGGATGATATTGCTCGGAGCAAGGAAGTTTTCCCAGTAGGACGCTTGGATATTGATACACATGGTCTTCTACTCTTGACCAATGATGGCCAGCTTGCCCATGCTCTTCTTTCGCCAAAGCGTCATGTGGATAAGACCTATCTGGCTCAGGTCAAGGGAATTATGACCCAAGAAGACGTAGAGACATTTGCCAAGGGCATTCCGCTCAAAGACTTTACCTGTCAGCCCGCTAGACTGGAGATTCTTTCCACAGATGCAGAAAAGAATCAGAGCCAAATCTGTGTGACTATTGCAGAAGGGAAGTTTCATCAGGTCAAGCGTATGGTGGGCTACTGTGGCAAGGAAGTAGTAGACTTGCAACGTTTGACTATGGGAACTCTAGTATTGGATGAGAACTTGCAGCGAGGAGAATGGCGTCGCTTGACCAAGGAAGAGTTAGAAGCTCTCCTTGCGAATATTGCTTAATTTGATTTATATTCGAAAAGGTGAGGAAGAATATCCTTGCCTTTTATGTTTTTCAGTTGCTTCCTTTGTGAAAAGAGTTATAATAGACTGTAGAATAAAAGGAGGAATCTATGAACGCGATTCAAGAATCATTTACTGATAAACTATTTGCCAATTATGAAGCAAATGTAAAATACCAAGCGATTGAAAATGCTGCCAGCCACAACGGAATTTTTGCAGCCCTTGAGCGTCGCCAAAGCCATGTGAACAATACACCTGTTTTCTCATTGGATTTGACCAAGGACAAGGTCACTAACCAGAAGGCTTCTGGTCGTTGCTGGATGTTCGCAGCTCTCAATACCTTCCGCCACAAACTCATCTCGCAATACAAATTGGAAAATTTTGAGTTATCACAGGCCCACACATTCTTCTGGGACAAGTATGAAAAATCTAACTGGTTCTTGGAGCAAGTCATTGCGACTGCAGACCAAGATTTGACGAGCCGTAAGGTTAAATTCCTACTCCAAACTCCACAACAAGATGGCGGTCAATGGGATATGGTCGTTTCTCTCTTTGAGAAATATGGTGTCGTTCCTAAGTCTGTTTATCCAGAGTCTGTTTCATCTAGCAGCAGTCGTGAGCTAAATGCCATTCTCAACAAATTGCTTCGTCAAGATGCTCAAATCTTGCGTGACTTGCTTGCTTCTGGCGCAGACCAAGCGACTGTGCAAGCTAAGAAAGAAGACCTCTTGCAAGAAATCTTTAATTTCCTTGCTATGTCATTAGGACTTCCACCACGTAAATTTGACTTTGCTTATCGCGATAAAGATAACAACTACCAAAGCGAAAAGAGCATTACTCCACAAGAATTTTACAAGAAATATGTTAATCTCCCTCTAGAAGACTATGTTTCTGTTATCAACGCCCCAACTGCTGACAAACCTTATGGCCAATCTTACACAGTTGAGATGTTAGGAAATGTCGTTGGTAGCCGTGCGGTTCGTTACATCAACGTTCCAATGGAGCGCTTGAAAGAGTTGGCGATTGCTCAAATGCAAGCAGGTGAGACTGTTTGGTTTGGTTCTGATGTCGGCCAGCTCAGCAACCGCAAAGCTGGAATCCTTGCGACAGATGTTTATGACTTTGAATCAAGCATGGACATTAAACTCACTCAAGACAAGGCTGGACGTTTGGACTACAGCGAAAGCTTGATGACCCACGCTATGGTCTTAACAGGTGTGGACTTGGATGAAAATGGGAAGTCAACCAAGTGGAAGGTTGAAAACTCATGGGGAGACAAGGTCGGTACAGATGGTTACTTTGTTGCCTCAGACGCTTGGATGGACGAATACACATATCAAATCGTTGTTCGTAAGGAATTGCTGACAGCAGAAGAACAAGCTGCTTATGAAGCAGAACCAATCGTACTTGCACCATGGGATCCAATGGGAGCCTTGGCAGAATAAAAGCATAGAAAAAAGGAATCAGATTTTAGAACCTGGTTCCTTTTAAGTTGTTTGATTACATGATGTGAAGAACATGTGCCACAATACCCACTGCGAAGAGTGCAAGGATAATAGTGATTGGAGATACTTTTTTCTTAAGCAAGTACATGCAAAGGAAAGTAAGGAGTAGTCCTGATAGTCCAGGAATCAACATATCCAAGTTTTGTTGGAAAGTAGTAACTTTTTCAGGTGTTTGAGACAATCCTTGTCCTACTTGTGCGAATGCTTCTTGGATACCTTTAGATCCTTCTGGCAATTTATCCCAATGGATATAAGCTTTTTCATCTAGTTGAACTTTGGCAACATCGAAAGCAAATTTAATATTTACCCAACGTTGAACAAGGACAGCAAGAATGAACATACCAAGGATAGAAGCTCCTTTAGTGATGTCTTGAAGGATACCGCCAGACATATCTTTAGTGATTTCTGATCCAGCCTTGTATCCAATCTCTTGTGTATACCACAAGAATGACATACGAATCAAGTTCCAAAGAACGAAGAAGAGGATTGGACCTAAGATATTACCAGTAAGGGCAAGTGAAGCACCGAGTGATCCAAGGATTGGGCGTACTGTAAACCAGAATACTGGGTCACCGATACCAGCAAGAGGTCCCATCATACCGATTTTAACCCCTTGGATAGCAGCGTCATCAATTTCAACACCGTTAGCACGTTCTTCTTCAAGTGCAAGAGTAACCCCCATGATTGGAGCGGCTACGTATGGGTGAGTGTTGAAGAACTCAAGATGGCGCTCAAGAGCAGCGACTTGATCTTCTTTTTTAGTGTAGAGTTTTTTAAGAGCTGGAATTAATGAGTAAGCCCAACCCAAGTTTTGCATACGTTCATAGTTCCAAGAACCTTGTAAGAAAGTTGAACGCCACCAAACTTTTTTACGATCTGATTTAGTTAATTGAAGTTTTTCAGTCATGATGTTTTCAGTCCTTTCTTATCTTAGTAGTCTTCTAGGATATCGCCGATTGGGTCGTTGGAAGTTGCGGCTCCTCCGCCACCATTTCCACCAGTTTTAGAAAGGTGAAGGTAGATAAGAGCGATAGCAACACCGATAGCACCAAATCCGATTAGAGTGATATCTGACACGGCAGCAAGCACGAAACCGATAGCGAAGAATGGCCATACTTCACGAGTTGCCATCATGTTGATAACCATAGCGTAACCAACGGCAACGACCATACCACCACCGATAGCCATACCATCTTTGAGCCAATCAGGCATAGTATTTAGAATGCTTTGTACGGTTTCAGTTGGTACCATTAGAAGGAGTGCTGCAGGGATTGCAATACGAAGACCTTGAAGAAGAAGTGCGACAAAGTGAGCACGTTCAACTGCTTTAAAGTCACCTTTTTTAGCAGAAGCATCAGCAGTGTGAACCAATCCGACAGAGAGTGTACGGACAATCATAGTCAAGAATAGACCAGCAACTGCAAGAGGGATAGCAACCGCTTGGGCAACACCGATACCTGTCTTAGTAAAGTCGCCACCAAGAACCATGATAATGGCAGCAGCAACAGAAGCAAGAGCAGCGTCAGGAGCTACGGCAGCTCCGATGTTAGCCCAACCAAGGGCGATCATTTGAAGAGAACCACCAAGGATAATCCCTGCTTCAAGGTTACCAGTAACAAGACCGATAAGGGTACAAGCTACAATTGGTTGATGGAATTGGAACTGGTCGAGGATACCTTCAAGACCTGCTAGGAAGGCTACAACGACTACTAAAACCATAGAAATAATAGACATCTTTAAAATCCTTTCATAAAATCGATTATTGCACGTTTGCTTTGTTGATCAAGTCAAACAAATCTTTTTTCGTGTCGTTTGGTACTTTACGTACGTCAAATTCAACACCAAGGTCACGCATTTTTTCAAATGTAGCAACGTCATCTTTGTCCATAGACAAAACGTTGTTAACCATTGTTTTACCAGTTGAGTGAGCCATTGATCCAACATTAAGAGTTTTGATTGGCACGCCACCTTCGATAGCACGAAGGGCATCTTGAGGTGTTTCAAACAAGATAAGGGCATGTGTTCCTCCGAAGCGAGGATCTTTCGCAACGTCGATTAGTTTTTGGATAGGAACAACGTTTGCTTTCACTTTACCTGGAGCTGCTTGTTTAATCAATTCTTTACGTAATTCGTCTTTAGCTACGTTATCTGAAGCAACGATGATACGGTCTGCTTTTGAATCTGGAGTCCAAGCAGTTGCAACCTGACCGTGAAGTAGACGAGTGTCTAGGCGAGCAAGGTTGATTTTGAGTTTACCGTCTCCGATGACAGTTCCTTCTGGAATCGCAGCTTGGGCAACTGGAGCAGCTGCAGCGCTTGCTACTTCCTCAACTGGGTTTAGCTCTTCTGGAAGAGCTTTGATGCCATCTTTGGCTTCTTTGATAATATTCGCAGCGACTTTTTCTACACCTGCAGCAGCGTCCATGAGGCGCTCTGTGTAGGCTTGGATTAACATCGGTAAGTTAAGTCCTGTGATGATGGCAAACTTACGCTCAGGATTTTCTCCCATCACGCGGCTAGCTTGGTTAAATGGAGATCCACTCCAAAGGTCAGCCAAAACTAGAACCTCATCTTCTGCGTCAAATGCAGCAACAGCGTTATTAAACTTAGCGTATAAATCATCAGGACCTTCATTTGGCATAAAGGTTACAACTTGAACCTTTTCTTGTTCACCAAAGATCATAGATCCTGACTGATGAATACCCGCAGCAAATTCGCCGTGGCTCGCAATAATGATTCCGATACTCATTATTGTCATTCCTCCTTTTTGTTGTTTCAGTTTTCTTTTAAGAAAACTTTAAGACTTTTTAAGTATAAACCGTTTTCATCTAAAAATCAACTATTTATCATAAAATGATTAAAAAGCTTACCTTTAAAAATATTGATATATTAAGTTTTTGAGAGGTAATCTTGAATCCATATTTAAAAATTTAATATAAAAAAGTTGGAAGCGCATTCCAACTTTTAAAATAGGTTTTTATTAGATTAGTGGGTGAAGTCGAGTACCATACGTCCTTGGATTTGACCTTTTTCCATTTCGTCAAAAATAGCTACGGCATCTTCTACTGGACGTTTTTGAACAACTGGAACTACTAAACCTTCTGCACCGAATTGGAAGGCTTCTTCCAAGTCTTTACGAGTTCCTACAAGAGAACCGATGACTTGGATTCCATCTAGAACGGTTTTTACGATACTTAGTTCCATCATTTCAGAAGGAAGGCCGACAGCGACAACGCGACCACCAGCACGAACTGAGTCAACAGCCTGGTTGAAGGCAACTTTAGATACAGCAGTTACGACAGCTGAATGAGCTCCTCCATCAGTTTTTTCCTTGATGAGTCCAGGTACATCTTCAACTTCGAGGCCGTTAATCACAATGTCAGCACCTACTTCTTTTGCAAGGGCAAGTTTGTCGTTATTGATATCAACTGCGATGACATGAGCATTGAATACTTTTTTAGCGTATTGAACAGCTAGGTTACCAAGTCCACCAGCGCCGTAAAGAACAACCCATTGGCCTGGTTCAACTTTGGCTTCTTTAATGGCTTTATAGGTTGTTACACCAGCACATGTGATAGAAGAGGCTTGGGCTGGATCAAGTCCGTCAGGAACTTTGACAGCATAGTCTGCAGTTACGATACATTGTTCAGCCATACCTCCGTCTACTGAGTAGCCGGCATTTTTCACTGTACGGCAAAGAGTTTCACGGCCAGTTGTACAGTATTCGCAAGTACCACATCCTTCAAAGAACCAAGCAACGCTGACGCGGTCGCCAACTTTAAGGCTTTTTACATCTGGGGCAATTTCTTTGACGATACCAACACCTTCGTGACCTAGGACACGTCCTGGTACTTGACCAAAGTCACCATGGGCAACGTGGAGGTCAGTGTGGCAAACACCACAGTATTCAATTTCTACAAGTGCTTCCCCAGTTTCAAGTGGACGGAGTACTTTTTCTTCAACAGCAACACCAGTGCTTTCTGGATTTACAACAACAGCTTTCATAGCTATCCTCCTTGATATTGACCGAGAACAGGGATAACGGGACTGGATTGATTTTGTGTCAACAGAGTCGAGTATGACGAGCTCTCTTGTATTTATATGTAAAGTATATCACAAAAGAAAGCCTTTTCCAAGGTTTTGGAAGTAAAAAATAGAATAATCGATTAACTGGTTGATGAGACTGTGAAAAGAGCACAAAGACCAGCTCGCAAGCTGGTCAGTATGAACTATAAGAATAAGTCCTGTAGGGTTTTGGCAACCCCATCTTGGTCATTGGTTAGGGGGAGTTGCTCATCTGCATAAGGGAGCAATTCTGGATTGGCATTTTTCATTGCATAACCTTTACCAGCAAAA
Organism: uncultured Streptococcus sp.; assembly: GCA_927910965.1. Classification (GTDB taxonomy): domain Bacteria; phylum Bacillota; class Bacilli; order Lactobacillales; family Streptococcaceae; genus Streptococcus. The sequence continues at coordinate 11,910 of CAKMOM010000108.1, read as the reverse complement.
GCTAGCATTTCGGTATCATTGTGTTCATCTCCAAAGGCAATCAAGTCCTTTTTATCGCGGTTCATTACCTTGAGCAAGTAGTTTAAGGCGAAGGCTTTATTGACTCCTTTTGGGGTACATTCAAGGATATTGAGCGGACCTCCCCAGGTATTAATAGAAAGTTGATGCTGATAGAAGGCGTTCATTTCTTTTGCCAAGGCATACTTGTCACTGGCTCTAGTCTGCAAGAGAATACAGTTAGGATCCTTGGTTACCAATTCAGGCTGGAATTGATCTTCAGGCTGGAAAGCTTCTACGCCAAATAGTTTAGGATCGGCAATTTCTTCATTGGGATTTGTAATGTAGAATTTTTTACGATATTCTCCAGCGATAAAATCGGCTTGAATATCTTCTGAGCGTCGAACCATATCTAGCAGATATTTTTTGTCTACCGTCAAACACTTTTCAAAGTCCCAAACCTGGTCTGGTAAATGAGTGAGGGAGCCGTTGAAATTAATCATAGGAGTGTTTAAGCCTAGTTCACGGTAAAAATCTTTTGACATGCGGTAAGGGCGACCTGTCGTAATAATAACCTGATGTCCTTTTTCAGTAACTTTTTTAATGGTTTCTTTGGTAAAGTCAGAAATTTGACTGTCTGAGTTGAGCAGGGTTCCATCCAGGTCAACTGCAATAATTTTTTTTCGTCATAGGGACCTTTCTAGTGTCTTTTCAGATAAGATGTCTTCTATTATAACAGAAAGTAGGCAGAAAAGCAGATTCCAAACAAAAAATGAAATTGGATCAATTTCTTAAATAAATCAAACAAAGATATTGAAAAAGTGAATGATAAATGATATAATACAAATATTGTTCGTAAAAATTAAAAGGAGATTGATAATGGACAAATTATTTAAACTAAAAGAGAACGGTACAGACGTTCGTACGGAGGTTCTCGCTGGTTTAACAACTTTCTTTGCAATGAGCTATATTCTCTTTGTAAACCCACAAATTCTTTCGCAAACAGGAATGCCTGCTCAGGGTGTATTCCTCGCAACGATTATCGGTGCAGTTGCTGGTACCCTGATGATGGCCTTCTACGCCAACTTACCTTATGCTCAAGCACCAGGTATGGGTCTTAACGCCTTCTTTACATTTACAGTTGTATTCGGGCTTGGTTATTCATGGCAAGAAGCCTTGGCTATGGTCTTCATCTGTGGAATTATCTCATTGATTATTACCTTGACAAATGTTCGTAAAATGATCATTGAATCGATTCCAAATGCTCTTCGTTCAGCTATTTCAGCTGGTATCGGTGTCTTTCTTGCCTACGTGGGAATTAAGAATGCTGGATTTTTGAAATTTACGATTGATCCAGGCAACTATACTGTTGTAGGAGAAGGGGCTGACAAGGCTCAAGCAACGATTACAGCAAACTCTTCAGCAGTTCCAGGATTGGTCAGCTTTAATAATCCAGCTGTTTTGGTGGCTCTTGCAGGACTTGCCATTACTATCTTCTTTGTTATCAAAGGGATTAAAGGGGGAATTATTCTCTCTATCTTGACAACAACTGTTCTTGCTATCGCAGTTGGTTTGGTAGATTTGTCAAGCATCGATTTTGCTAATAACCATGTTGGTGCAGCCTTTGAAGATTTGAAGACAGTCTTTGGTGCAGCTCTTGGTTCAGAAGGTTTGGGAGCTTTGATTTCAGATACAGCTCGCTTGCCTGAAACTCTGATGGCTATTCTTGCCTTCTCATTGACAGATATTTTTGATACAATTGGTACCTTGATCGGTACAGGTGAAAAAGTTGGTATCGTAGCGACAAATGGTGAAAACCACCAATCAGCTAAGTTGGATAAGGCTCTTTACTCTGACTTGATTGGTACTTCAATTGGTGCCATCGCTGGTACTTCGAACGTAACGACTTATGTCGAGTCTGCTGCTGGTATCGGTGCAGGTGGACGTACTGGTTTGACAGCCTTGGTCGTGGCAATCTGTTTTGCGATCTCAAGCTTCTTTAGCCCACTTCTAGCGATTGTACCAACAGCCGCTACAGCTCCAATCTTGATTATCGTTGGGATTATGATGTTGGCTAGCTTGAAAAATATCCATTGGGATGATATGTCTGAAGCGGTTCCTGCTTTCTTCACATCTATCTTTATGGGATTCAGCTACTCTATCACTCAAGGGATTGCAGTTGGTTTCTTGACTTACACTTTGACTAAGCTTGTTAAAGGTCAAGCTAAAGATGTTCATGTCATGATTTGGATTTTGGATGCCTTGTTTATCCTTAACTACATCAGTATGGCCTTATAATAGGATAACCCAGGGGGATTTTCCCCCTTTTTTAATATAAAGGAGATGGGTGATGAAAGAGAAAAATATGTGGAAAGAATTATTGAATCGTGCAGGTTGGCTGTTAATCTTTTTGCTGGCGACAATTTTATATCAGATTCCTATAGGAGTTACTGCTATTTTAACTTTAAATGCAGTACCACTGTTGCAGTCAGGGTTGATAGTTGCTGGTATTTCGATTGTGGTTCTGGTGCTATTTATTATTGGAGCTCGTAAAACACAGTTAGCAAGTTTTAATTTTTCATTTTTTAGAGCTAAGGATTTGGCACGATTGGGCTTGAGTTATTTAGTTATTATCGGGTCAAATATACTTGGTTCTATCTTGTTACAACTGTCAAATGAGACGACAACAAGTAACCAGTCTCAGATTAACGATATGGTTCAGAATAGTTCTCTGATTTCCAGTTTCTTCTTGTTGGCCTTGCTTGCTCCAATTTGTGAGGAAATCTTGTGCCGTGGGATTGTTCCTAAAAAGATTTTCCGAGGAAAAGAGAACTTGGGATTTGTAGTCGGTACGGTTGTGTTTGCTTTATTGCATCAACCGAGTAATTTACCTTCTTTATTGATTTATGGAGGTATGTCGATTGTTCTATCTTGGACGGCTTACAAAACCCAACGTTTGGAAATGTCTATCTTGCTTCACATGATTGTTAATGGGGTAGCCTTCTGTTTATTGGCTCTTGTGGTGATCATGAGTCGGACATTAGGGATTTCTGTTTAAGATTTTTGACAATTGCTTACTTGTTTCTACTGGGAAAAAGATGAATGCAATCGTGTCCATCTTTTTCTTTTTATGGTAAAATAGAGAAATAATATGATGAAAAACCTTGAGGGAGTGACCGATATGTCAAGTAAAGCCAATCATTCAAAGACATCTATTTGCGGAATTATTAATGTAACCCCAGACTCCTTTTCGGACGGTGGTCAATTTTTTGCTCTTGAGCAGGCACTCCAGCAGGCTCGTAAATTGATAGCAGAAGGGGCTAGTATGATCGATATCGGCGGAGAATCGACTCGGCCTCGGCCGGGAAGTAGCTATGTTGAGATAGAAGAGGAAATCCAGCGTGTTGTTCCAGTGATTAAAGCGATTCGCAAGGAAAGTAATGTCCTCATTTCCATTGATACTTGGAAAAGTCAGGTGGCAGAGGCTGCTTTGGCTGCTGGTGCCAATCTAGTCAATGATATCACTGGTCTTATGGGTGATGAGAAAATGGCTCATGTGGTTGCTAAGGCTGGAGCGAAAGTAGTCATTATGTTTAATCCAGTTATGGCGCGACCTCAGCACCCTAGCGCGCTCATATTTCCTCATTTTGGTTTTGGACAAGCTTTTACAGAGGAAGAGTTAGCTGACTTTGAAACATTGCCAATCGAAGAGTTGATGGAGACTTTCTTTGAACGATCACTAGCGAGAGCAGAGGACGCTGGAATTGCACAAGAAAATATCCTGTTGGATCCAGGGATTGGCTTTGGTCTGACCAAGAAAGAAAATCTGCTTCTTTTACGGGATCTGGATAAACTACATCAGAAAGGCTATCCAATCTTTCTTGGAGTGTCGCGCAAGCGATTTGTCATCAATATCCTTGAAGAAAATGGTTTTGAAGTTAATCCTGAGACAGAACTTGGTTTCCGCAATCGAGATACGGCTTCGGCTCATGTAACTAGTATTGCTGCAAGACAGGGTGTGGAAGTGGTGCGTGTGCATGACGTAGCTAGCCATAAGATGGCAGTTGAAATTGCCTCCGCCGTTCGTCTGGCTGATGAAGCGGAAAATTTAGATTTAAAACAATATAAATAAGATGAAAGAAATCGAAAACAATCAGTGGATTACCCACTATCGGACGGATCAACCGCATTTTGGCTTGGAACGAATGGTGGAACTGTTAGCTTTACGTGGAAATCCCCATCTCAAACTCAAGGTCATCCATATCGGAGGGACCAATGGCAAGGGTTCGACCATTGCTTTTTTGAAAAATATGCTAGAAAAGATGGGGCTGAGAGTTGGTGTTTTCAGCTCGCCCTATCTCATTCATTACACAGACCAGATTAGTATCAATGGGGAATCCATTCCCGAAGCCAGACTAGAAGCCCTCATGGCAGACTATCAGTCTTTGCTTGAGGGGGAGAAGGGCCTTGCTTTACAAGGAACGACCGAGTTTGAGATTATCACAGCTCTGGCCTATGAATACTTTGTCACAAAGCAAGTAGATGTGGCCATCATGGAAGTGGGCATGGGTGGACTCTTGGATAGTACCAATGTTTGCCAGCCAATTTTAACAGGCATCACAACCATTGGACTGGACCATGTAGCCCTACTTGGTGACACCTTGGAAGCCATAGCAGAGCAGAAAGCTGGTATTATCAAACAAGGTATTCCCTTGGTGACAGGTCGTATTGCTCCAGAAGCTTTGGCTGTGATTGACCGCATTGCGGAAGGGAAAGATGCGCCGAGATTTGCCTACGGGACAGATTATCAGGTCCGCCATCAAAAGAGTATGGTTACAGGGGAAGTCTTTAATTATACTAGTTCTCTCAGACAAGGTCGCTTCCAGACTGGCCTGTTGGGTTTGCACCAGATAGAGAATGCTGGGATGGCCATAGCTTTACTTGATAATTTTTGTCAAGAAGAAGGTCGAGAACTAGCAAGCAATCACTTGCTTGCTCAAGCCTTGGAAGAAACAAGTTGGCCAGGGCGTTTGGAAATCGTGTCAAGAGAACCCTTGATGATTTTGGATGGGGCCCACAATCCTCATGCCATTAAGGCTTTAGTAGCAACCTTGCAAGAACGTTTTGCGGATTATCATAAGGAAATCCTCTTTACTTGTATCAAAACCAAGGCCTTGAGGATATGTTGGACTTGCTGGGGGCTATGCCAGATACCGAGCTTACCCTGACACATTTTGACGATAGTCGGGCGACTGATGAAAACGTGCTGAAAGAGGCAGCTAAGTCTAGAAATCTCAGCTTCCAAAGTTGGCAGGATTTTCTAGAGCAGAAATTTACAGATAAAAAAGAAGAGAAAAAAACAGTTAGGATTGTCACGGGTTCCTTGTATTTCTTGAGCCAAGTGAGAGCCTATCTGATGGAGAGGAAGAACGAGAATGGATACACAAAAGATTGAAGCAGCTGTAAAAATGATTATCGAGGCTGTAGGAGAGGACGCTAATCGCGAGGGCTTGCAGGAAACACCTGCTCGTGTGGCTCGTATGTACCAAGAGATTTTTTCAGGTCTTGGTCAAACAGCGGAGGAACATTTGTCAAAATCCTTTGAGATTATTGATGATAACATGGTGGTAGAAAAGGATATCTTTTCCATACCATGTGTGAACACCACTTCTTGCCATTTTATGGTAAAGCGCATATTGCCTACATCCCAGATGGACGTGTGGCAGGTTTGTCTAAGCTAGCCCGTACGGTTGAAGTTTATTCGAAAAAACCACAAATTCAAGAACGTTTGAATATCGAAGTGGCCGACGCCTTGATGGAGTATCTAGGTGCTAAAGGAGCCTTTGTTGTCATTGAGGCGGAACATATGTGTATGAGTATGCGTGGTGTCAGAAAACCAGGCACTGCAACCTTGACGACAGTAGCTCGTGGTCTATTTGAAACAGATAAGGACCTTCGAGACCAGGTTTATCGTTTAATGGGACTATAAAAAGAATCCGCTTTGGGCGGATTTTTCTAGAAAGGAATCATTATGGATCAACTGCAGATTAAAGATTTGGAAATTTTTGCCTATCATGGTCTTTTTCCTAGTGAAAAAGAATTGGGGCAGAAGTTTGTCGTTTCAGCCATCTTATCCTATGATATGACCAAGGCGGCTACAGACTTGGATTTAACAGCCTCTGTCCATTATGGAGAATTGTGTCAGCAGTGGACGACTTGGTTTCAGGAGAGCACTGAGGATTTGATTGAAACGGTAGCCTACAAACTGGTAGAACGTACCTTTGAGACTTATCCTCTTGTCCAAGAAATGAAGCTTGAACTCAAAAAGCCCTGGGCACCAGTGCATTTGCCACTAGATACTTGCTCAGTGACCATCTATCGCCGCAAGCAACGGGCTTTTATCGCCCTAGGAAGCAACATGGGGGATAAGCAAGCCAACTTGAAGCAAGCCATTGAGAAAATGCGATCTCGTGGCATCCATATTCTCAAAGAGTCTAGTGTCTTGACGACGGAGCCTTGGGGTGGCGTGGAGCAGGATAGTTTTGCCAATCAAGTGGTTGAGGTTGAAACCTGGTTGCCGGCCCCAGTTCTATTAGAGACCTTGTTAGCCATTGAGTTAGAGATGGGACGGGTGAGAGAAGTGCATTGGGGACCTCGTTTGATTGATTTGGACTTGCTCTTTGTGGAGGACCAGGTCGTTTATACAGACGACCTTATCTTGCCTCATCCTTACATAGCAGAACGCCTTTTTGTCCTTGAGTCCTTACAGGAACTTGCGCCTCATTTTATCCATCCTACCTTAAAGCAACCTGTCCGCAACTTGTATAATGCTTTAAAAAAATAGAAAAACTCTAGTTTTCAGTGATTTGTAACTGAAGGCTAGAGTTTTTATACTCTTCGAAAATCTCTTCAAACAACGTCAGCGTCGCCTTACCGTAGGTATGGTTACTGACTTCGTCAGTTCTATCCACAACCTCAAAACAGTGTTTTGAGCAACCTGCGGCTAGCTTCCTAGTTTGCTCTTTGATTTTCCTTGAGTATTAAAATAGGTCATTTTCTTCTGGGAGGAGTATCGTTTCTCTACCATCCATGTCTAAAACCAGTACTCTGGGCGGATAAAGAGGGTCGAAAGGGTGGTTAAAGTCAAAATCAATAGCTGTAGGGAGATGTTGACTTGAAAAGTGGAAGGTGATTTTTCCATGGTTATTGAGCAATTGAAACTCGAGTTCTTCTTCCAATTCAAAGACATTTTTTAAGAAGTGGTCGATGATGTACCAAAAAGAGTCAATAACATCATCAGGCAAGCTGGTAACAATGCCAAAACTAGCTGACCGCATATGGGTATTGGTAAAAGCCATATTTCTTCCCCCTTTCTTTTCCCTTATCATACAGCAAATAGGATTAAAAATCAAGAAAAGGCGATTTTTTCTTCATAAACATAGCTTCCTATGAAATTTTTTCAAATAATCTTCAAAAAATACTTGAAAGTGTTTACAAATAGTGATAAATGGAATAAGTAGAAGCATGAAAACGAAATTTTACATAACCGTCTCTTTTTTTGGAGTCTCGTGAGGTATGATATAGAAAGGAAATGGAATGAATACAGACGATACAGTAACGATTTATGATGTCGCCCGTGAAGCAGGAGTTTCAATGGCGACAGTTAGCCGTGTAGTCAATGGCAATAAGAATGTAAAAGAGAATACCCGTAAAAAAGTGCTTGAGGTAATTGACCGTTTGGATTACCGTCCAAATGCCGTGGCGCGTGGTCTTGCAAGTAAAAAGACAACCACTGTCGGTGTCGTGATTCCAAATATTACCAATGGCTATTTCTCAACGCTTGCTAAAGGGATTGATGATATCGCTGAAATGTACAAGTACAATATCGTCCTTGCCAATAGTGATGAGGATGATGACAAGGAAGTTTCAGTTGTCAATACACTGTTTTCTAAGCAAGTGGATGGTATCATCTTTATGGGGTATCACTTGACTGAAAAAATTCGTTCAGAGTTTTCTCGTTCTCGGACACCAGTTGTTCTTGCAGGGACAGTGGATGTAGAACATCAGCTTCCAAGTGTCAATATTGACTACAAACAAGCTACGATTGATGCAGTGACCTACCTTGCTAAAGAAAATGAGCGCATTGCTTTTGTCAGCGGTCCACTAGTGGATGATATCAATGGTAAGGTTCGTTTGGTTGGATACAAGGAAGCCTTGAAAAAAGCAGGTATTTCTTATAGCGAAGGATTGGTATTTGAGTCTAAGTACACTTATGAAGATGGTTATGCCTTAGCAGAACGCTTGATTTCATCAAATGCAACTGCAGCAGTTGTAACAGGTGATGAATTGGCAGCAGGTGTCTTGAATGGTTTGGCTGATCACGGTGTGTCAGTACCAGAAGAGTTTGAAATCATTACTAGTGATGATTCACAAATCTCACGCTTTACCCGTCCAAACTTGACCACTATTGCCCAACCTCTTTATGACCTTGGTGCTATTAGTATGCGTATGTTGACTAAGATTATGCACAAGGAAGAGTTGGAAGAACGTGAAGTTCTCTTACCTCATGGTTTGACAGAACGTCGTTCGACACGAAAACGGAAATAGAAAAAATCAGGGAATCGTGAAGATTTCCTGATTTGTTTTTAGAGAAGAGACTTACCCTTCCATATAGTCTTTCAAAGCTTGCCCTGTTAGTCCGGCATTGAGGGCAATGAGGAGTTTCAAGCGGGCTTTTTGGGCGTTGAGTTCTTTAACAAAGAAGACACCAGATTTTTGCAACTGCACGCCCCCACCTTGGTAGGCATAAACAGGCTCGGCAATACCGTTAAAGCATCGTGAAACCAGGGCGACTGGGATTCCTTTTTGCAGAAGGCTTTCTAACTTTTGAGCCGTTTCTTTGGGAATATTACCAGCTCCGAAGGCTTGGATAATCAAACCGTCCAATTGTTCCAAATCCAGCATATCAATCAGCTCATCTGTCATACCGGCATAAGCTGAGATGATAGGTACCAAGCCTTGTATGTGATCAAGTCAAAGCGAACACGAGGTTCAGCTGTTTTGAAGTAGAGGATTTCCCGCTTCGTAATCAGACCAAGTGGTCCATGTGTTGGGGTCTGGAAGGTGCCGACGTTGGTTGTATGTGTCTTGGTAACATACTTGGCAGCATGGATTTCGTCGTTCATAACAACCAAAACCCCTTTGTCCGCAGCCCTGTCATCGCTAGCCACCCGTAAAGCACTCAGATAGTTATAAACACCGTCGCTGCCGAGTTCGTTAGAGCTACGCATGGCCCCTGTTAGAACGATAGGCATATGGGGAACTTCCATGGTATCAAGGAAATAGGCTGTTTCCTCTAAAGTATCGGTCCCGTGTGTGATTACCACTCCATCGTAGTTATCTGCTTCCTCTTTGATTTTTTGGTAGAGGGCCAGCATATGCTTGGGTTTGATATGGGGGCTTGGTAGGTTAAAAAAGTCCAAGGCGTGGACTTGGATTCCTTCAAGTGGGTTGGACACATGGTTCATGGGATTATCTGAACTCGTCACAACAGCGCCAGAAGCATCGGCCTGCATGGAAATAGTCCCACCTGTATGTAAAACAAGGATTTTCTTAGGCATGATTTACTCACTCTTTCTGAAATGTGGTATAATCATTGTATCACAAAAGGGGAGATTGGGATAGGATGGAAGTCAAAGCTGTTTTTTTTGATATCGATGGAACCTTGGTCAACGATCGCAAGAGTGTTTTGAAATCCACTAAGGACGCGATTAAAATTGTCAAAGAACAAGGGGTGCTAGTTGGTGTAGCGACAGGGCGAGGACCTTTTTTTGTTAAGGAATTGATGGACGATTTAGATCTGGATTTTGCGGTAACCTACAATGGCCAGTATATTTTTAATAAAGAAAGAGTCTTGTTCACGAGCCCAATTTCCAAGTTACATTTGCGCCATCTCATTACGTATGCTAAAAAAGAGGGCAAGGAGATTGCCCTAGGGACCAAGGATGCCATGCTGGGTTCTAAAATCATGTCCTTTGGTCTGGGTTCTTTTTCTCAACGAATCAGTCGCTTCGTTCCCTCTGTTTTAACACGAACAGTGAGTCATTCCTTTAATCGCATGGTCAGTAAGGTTGTTCCCCAAAAGGAAGAAGACCTGCTTCATCTGATGAATCAACCTATTTATCAAGTCTTGATGCTGATGACGCCAGAAGAATCTGAGAAGGCTGCAGCTGATTTTGAAGATTTGAAATTGACACGTAGCAATCCTTTTGCAGCGGATGTTATCAATCAAGGAAACTCTAAGTTGGAAGGCATACGCCGAGTCGGGAAAGAATATGGTTTTGATCTCAACCAAGTCATGGCCTTTGGTGATTCAGATAACGACCTTGAAATGCTTGCAGGTGTTGGTATGTCGGTCGCTATGGGAAATGGTAGTAGCAGTGTCAAGGAAGTTGCTAAGCACATTACCACTAGTAATCAGCAAGACGGAATCCACAAGGCCCTGGAACATTTTGGTGTTCTAGCTTCAGAAAAAGTCTTTGTCAGCCGTGACTATCATTTCAATAAGGTCAAGACCTTCCACCACATGATGGATGAACGAACCCAAGAAGAACCACGAGCTTGGGATTTAGAAGGTGCAACCCACAGGGCTGGCTTTAAAATAGAAGAATTGGTGGAATTTGTTAGAGCTGCCAGTCCTTCTGAAGAGGACTTTGGTCGAGCTCTATCGCAACTTCATCAAGCTCTTGATAAGGCAGCAGAGAAAGTAGCTAAGAAGACGCCTGCTCAGCAAGATTTGATAGGTCAGGTAGATGCCCTGATCGACACGCTTTACTTTACCTACGGTAGTTTTGTCTTGATGGGGGTGGATCCAGAACGTATTTTTGATATTGTTCATCAGGCCAATATGGGGAAAATTTTTCCAGATGGCAAGGCTCATTTTGATCCAGTGACCCATAAAATCTTAAAACCAGATGATTGGGAAGAAAAATATGCTCCAGAACCTGCTATTAAAAAGGAACTGCAGCGCCAGCTCAAGGCTTATGAGCGTCATAAAGAGAGAAATAATACTCAATGAAAATCAAAGAGCAAATTAGGAAACTAGCCGCAGGCTGTACTTGAGTACGGCAAGGCGACGTTGACGTGGTTGAATTTGATTTTCGAAGAGTATAATAGTAAACAAAAAGGAGCGCTGAGCTCCTTTTCTTCGTGACTATAGGGTTTTTTCTTGTTCTCTCACAACCAGCAAATCAACCTTAGCATGGCGGAGGATGTATTCAGATGAAGAGCCGACCAAGAGGCGTTCAAAGGCGTTGAGACCAGTTGCGCCAACAAGGATGAGGTCCACTTCCTCAGCATCGGGAATAGTACGTGCCAAGAGGGTTTTTGGATTTCCCATTTCAATGACGATATGAACATCTGCCACACCAGCATCTCTTGCACGTTTTTCGTACTCTTTCATCAGACTTTCAGCGTCGACTTGGAGTTCTTCGTAAACTTCAGCATCAAAGGTGGATACGCTTTGGAGAGCGCGTGTGTCAATGACATGTGCGATGGTGAGTTTAGCGTCGTTTCGTAGAGCAGAATGAACTCCCTTGACAAAAGCCAAGTCCGCTTCTTTAGAACCATCGATTGCGACCATGATATTTTGGTAACGTTGTGCCATAATGAAACCTCCTGAAATTTTCTTACTATAATTGTAAACCTTTTCACTATAGAAGTAAAGCAAAAGGTATTTTTAAAGTAATATTAGCGCTTAAAATCTATATAAATATATGATAAAATAAAAAGAAAGGATAGCAGGAAAGAAGTGAAGGGGGGAGAATGATGAAAAACGCTTTTCAAAAATCAAAATTTCCATTTATTATGGAATCATCCTAGTTTCAGTCTTGCTAGAAGTTATCATGATCATCA
>CAKMOM010000107.1:0-5090 GCA_927910965.1 uncultured Streptococcus sp. | reverse complement strand
ATACTCTTCGAAAATCAAATTCAAACCACGTCAGCGTCGCCTTACCGTACTCAAGTACAGCTTGCGGCTAGCTTCCTAGTTTGCTCTTTGATTTTCATTGAGTATAAATCAGCCATAAAGAAAACCTATCACAGAGATAGATATCATATAATGGCGTAAATGGTCTTTTTCTGTTAAGATTATAAGGTATTCTATTTTGGAGGAAATGACATGAAAAAAATCGTTAAATACTCATCTCTTGCTGCCTTAGGACTTGTTGCTGCAGGTGTGCTTGCGGCTTGCTCAGGTGGTGCTAAGAAAGAAGGAGAAGCAACTAGCAAGAAAGAAATTATCGTTGCAACCAATGCTTCACCAAAACCATTCAACTATGAAGAAAATGGTGAATTGACTGGTTACGAAATTGAAGTGGTTCGCGCTATCTTTAAAGACTCTGACAAGTATGATGTCAAGTTTGAGAAGACAGAGTGGTCAGGAGTCTTTGCAGGACTTGATGCTGACCGTTACCAAATGGCCGTTAACAACATCAGCTACACCAAAGAACGTGCTGAAAAATACCTTTACGCAGCCCCAACTGCTAAAAACCCTAACGTTCTTGTAGTGAAGAAGGACGACTCTAGCATCAAATCACTTGATGATATCGGTGGAAAATCAACAGAAGTTGTTCAAGGGACAACATCAGCTAAACAGTTAGAAGACTATAACAAGCAACACTCAGATAATCCAACTGTCCTTAACTATACTAGAGCAGACTTCCAACAAATCATGGGACGTTTGAGCGATGGCCAGTTTGACTACAAGATTTTTGATAAAATCGGTGTTGAAACAGTCATCAAGAACCAAGGCTTGGACAACTTGAAAGTCATTGAACTTCCAAGTGACCAACAACCTTACGTTTACCCACTTCTTGCCAAAGGTCAAGATGAGTTGAAAACATTTGTAGACAAACGTATCCAAGAACTCTACAAAGATGGAACTCTTGAAAAGTTGTCTAAACAATTCTTTGGAGACACTTATCTACCAGCAGAAGCTGATATTAAATAATTTTTTGAAATCATCCATTCTGCATAAGGTGGATGATTTCTCAGTTTTTAGGGATATAGTTTTAAACTATATATCTGGCTATCTAATAACAATTTGTGAAATCAAACAAATTGTGAGATACTAGTACGGTATTATTTTTAAGGAGAAAGAATCATGAAAATTAAAAAATGGCTTGGTGTAGCAGCCCTTGCTACAGTCGCAGGTTTGGCTCTTGCAGCTTGCGGAAACTCAGAAAAGAAAGCAGACAATGCAACAACTATTAAAATTGCAACTGTCAACCGTAGCGGTTCTGAAGAAAAACGTTGGGACAAAATTCAAGAATTGGTTAAAAAAGACGGTATCACTTTGGAATTTACAGAGTTCACAGACTACTCACAACCAAACAAGGCAACTGCTGATGGCGAAGTAGATTTGAACGCTTTCCAACACTATAACTTCTTGAACAACTGGAACAAAGAAAACGGAAAAGACCTTGTAGCGATTGCAGATACTTACATCTCTCCAATCCGTCTTTACTCAGGTTTGAATGGAAGTGACAACAAGTACACTAAAGTAGAAGACATCCCAGCAAACGGAGAAATCGCTGTACCGAACGATGCTACAAACGAAAGCCGTGCGCTTTACTTGCTTCAATCAGCTGGCTTGATTAAATTGGATGTTTCTGGAACTGCTCTTGCAACAGTTGCTAACATCAAAGAAAATCCAAAGAACTTGAAAATCACTGAATTGGACGCTAGCCAAACAGCTCGTTCATTGTCATCAGTTGATGCTGCCGTTGTAAACAATACCTTCGTTACAGAAGCAAAATTGGACTACAAGAAAGCACTTTTCAAAGAACAAGCTGATGAAAACTCAAAACAATGGTACAACATCATCGTTGCGAAAAAAGATTGGGAATCATCACCAAAAGCTGATGCTATCAAGAAAGTGATCGCAGCTTACCATACAGATGAAGTGAAAAAAGTTATCGAAGAAACATCAGACGGTTTGGATCAACCAGTTTGGTAATAAGAAACAGGGAGGTGGGAGAGAAAATTCCACCTCTTGCTTTTGTATAGAGCATGGATTGTCAGGAAGAGTAGTTCATAGAAAGGTAGAGAGAATATGGTTTTTCCTAGTGAACAAGAACAGATTGAAAAATTTGAAAAGGATCATGTAGCCCAGCATTATTTTGAGGTTTTGCGTACCTTGATTTCTAAAAAATCGGTCTTTGCACAGCAGGTTGGACTTAAGGAAGTCGCAACCTATCTGGGTGAGATTTTCAAGCGTGTGGGGGCTGAAGTGGAGATTGATGAGACTTATACGGCGCCTTTTGTCATGGCACATTTCAAGAGTTCGCGTCCAGATGCCAAGACCCTAATTTTCTATAACCACTATGACACTGTGCCAGCGGACGGGGATCAGGTGTGGACAGAGGAGCCTTTTACGCTTTCGGTGCGCAATGGTTTCATGTATGGGCGTGGGGTTGACGACGATAAGGGTCATATCACGGCTCGTTTGAGTGCTTTGAGAAAATACATGCAGCACCACGATGACCTGCCTGTCAATATCAGTTTTATCATGGAGGGAGCGGAGGAATCGGCTTCGACAGACCTAGATAAGTATCTGGAAAAGCATGCGGATAAACTCCGTGGAGCGGATTTGTTGGTCTGGGAACAAGGGACCAAAAATGCCTTGGAACAGCTAGAAATTTCTGGTGGAAATAAGGGGATTGTGACCTTTGATGCCAAGGTGAAAAGTGCTGATGTGGATATCCACTCTAGTTATGGTGGGGTTGTGGAGTCAGCTCCATGGTATCTCCTTCAAGCCATACAGTCTCTTCGTGCCGCAGATGGCCGCATCTTGGTTGAAGGTTTGTACGAAGAAGTTCAAGAGCCAAATGAACGAGAATTAGCCTTGGTGGATACCTATGCCCAACGAAATCCAGGGGAAATCAGCCAGATTTATGGTTTGGAATTGCCTCTCTTACAAGAGGACCGCGCAGCCTTTCTCAAACGTTTCTTTTTTGAACCTGCTCTCAATATCGAAGGGATTCAGTCAGGTTATCAAGGACAAGGAGTCAAAACGATTTTGCCAGCAGAAGCCAGTGCTAAGCTAGAGGTTCGTTTGGTTCCTGGTCTAGAACCGCATGATGTTCTGGAAAAAATTCGGAAACAGCTAGACAAAAATGGCTTTGATAAGGTAGAATTATACTATACCTTGGGAGAGATGAGCTATCGAAGCGATATGAGCGCGCCAGCCATTCTCAATGTGATTGAGTTGGCCAAGAAATTCTATCCACAGGGCGTTTCAGTCTTGCCGACAACAGCTGGGACAGGGCCTATGCATACGGTCTTTGATGCCCTAGAGGTGCCAATGGTGGCCTTCGGTCTAGGAAATGCCAACAGCCGAGACCACGGTGGAGATGAAAATGTGCGAATCGCCGATTATTACACCCATATTGAATTAGTAGAGGAGCTGATTAGAAGCTATGAGTAGAGATATTATCAAGTTAGATCAGATCGATGTGACTTTTCATCAAAAGAAGAGAACCATCACAGCGGTCAAGGATGTGACCATTCACATCCAAGAAGGGGATATCTACGGAATCGTTGGATATTCTGGAGCAGGGAAATCAACCCTTGTGCGGGTGATTAACCTCTTGCAAAAACCATCTGCAGGGAAAATTACCATTGACGACGATGTGATTTTTGATGGCAAGGTGACATTGACAGCCGAGCAGTTGCGTCGTAAACGTCAAGATATCGGAATGATTTTCCAGCACTTTAACCTGATGAGTCAAAAGACAGCAGAGGAGAACGTAGCCTTTGCCCTTAAACACTCTGGACTTAGTAAGGAAGAAAAGAAAGCTAAAGTAGCTAAGTTGTTGGACTTGGTTGGCTTGGCGGACCGTGCTGAAAACTACCCTTCACAGCTATCTGGAGGGCAAAAACAGCGTGTGGCCATTGCGCGTGCCTTGGCAAATGATCCAAAAATCTTGATTTCAGACGAGTCAACTTCTGCCCTTGACCCTAAGACAACCAAGCAGATTTTGGCCTTGTTACAAGATTTGAACCAAAAATTAGGATTAACTGTTGTCTTGATTACGCATGAAATGCAGATTGTCAAAGACATTGCCAACCGTGTTGCAGTTATGCAGGATGGGCATTTGATTGAAGAGGGCAGCGTCCTTGAAATCTTCTCAGACCCTAAACAGCCCTTGACCCAAGACTTTATCTCAACAGCTACAGGTATTGACGAAGCCATGGTCAAAATCGAGAAACAAGAAATCGTGGAACACTTGTCTGAAAACAGCCTTTTGGTACAACTCAAGTACGCTGGAGCTTCAACAGACGAGCCACTTTTGAATGAATTGTACAAGCATTACCAGGTGACGGCTAATATCCTTTATGGGAATATCGAAATTCTCGATGGCACTCCTGTTGGAGAGTTGGTGGTGGTCTTGTCAGGTGAAAAAGCAGCGTTGGCAGATGCCCAAGAAGCCATTCGTCAAGCAGGCGTACAACTAAAAGTATTGAAGGGAGGACAGTAAGATGGAATTATTGATTCAAACCTATTTACCAAATGTCTATAAGATGGGCTGGGCTGGTCAAGCAGGCTGGGGAACAGCCATCTACCTAACCCTTTATATGACAGTTCTTTCCTTCATCATCGGAGGGTTCTTGGGTCTAGTGGCGGGTCTTTTCCTTGTCTTGACAGCGCCAGGCGGTGTTTTGGAAAATAAGGCTGTTTTCTGGATTTTGGATAAGATTACCTCTATTTTCCGTGCGGTGCCATTTATCATTCTCTTGGCAGTCTTGTCACCCTTCTCTCATCTAATCGTAGGAACAAGCATTGGTCCAAATGCGGCTATCGTACCGCTATCTTTTGCAGTCTTTGCCTTCTTTGCCCGTCAGGTGCAGGTTGTCTTGGCTGAATTGGATGGTGGTGTCATTGAGGCGGCTCAAGCTAGCGGAGCGACATTCTGGGATATCGTAGGTGTTTACCTATCAGAAGGTCTTCCAGATTTGATCCGTGTGACGACTGTGACCTTGATTTCACTTGTTGGT
>CAKMOM010000106.1:0-38125 GCA_927910965.1 uncultured Streptococcus sp. | reverse complement strand
CTTTTGCTGAATTACGGTCACAAGGTTTGCAAGTGTCAAAAATGAATAGCGATGTGAAAAATATGACATGTAAAAATAATGCATGTAAAAATAATGCATGTAATTTTTTTTACACTAACAATATTAACTAACAACAAGTATTAACTAACAATAAATATTAACTAACAACAAGTCCTACTTCTCTAAATAAATAAAAGAGAGAAGTTTAAAATTTCAAATTTAGGACTTTGGTTTGGAAGGAGTAGGAAAATGGATAGTGTTCTTTCAGCGATTCTTGTCTCAGTATTTACTTCATTCTTGGTGACAGTAATGCTATTACGTGCATATTCGGGTAGATTGACCGAAAGGCTTGATACTTTCTTCAACAAGGAATGGCAAGCAAGAGAAGAGATGATAAAACTTGCTTTAGATACAATGGCTAGAATCGCTAATAAATACAAATAAAGCAAAAGTTTTTTACCAATAGGAGTAGAAAAATGAACGAATTAGAAAGAACAACCCTCAATGAGATATTGAGGACCGTGACATATATTGCTGAGAAAGTGGACGAGATTGACTCTAAGATTTCTTTGAACGATTCACAAGTTCCTGAGCAATAAAAAAGTCTTAACCTACTTTACACTAGGTCAAGACTTGCATACTTTGATAAGGTTTCGCAGTCGGTGTAAAGCGACTGGTTGAAACTTCGCTGGTCATGCGTCCAGCACTGCAATCAACGTGGTTTGGCTAGTCTTTGAGTGCCGCTCGGTAGTTATCTGTCAGTCCCGCTATAAGCAGAGCTGCAGTCCCTCTTATAGTCAGCGACAGGCTCCGTGCAGTCACACTCGCAGTAAAAACGTGTTGGTTACCTAGCCAAACTGAATCACTGAACCACAGTCCCCTTCAAAAATTTTGCCAATTTGCATCAGCTCCTTTCTTGTTAAGGATAATATAAATATATGCTGTTTTTGAAGAGGTACATCGGTCTTGAGACCGATTTTTGGAGAAAATCATGGAAGATAAAGTCATTGAACTTGCTGATTACTTCATCAGCGAATCTAAAACGTACAGAGAAGCAAAAATAGCGTGTGAGAAGCTATTGAAACAAGTCAGCCATGAGATTGAGCTCAGGGCGCTGGAAAGTAAAACGAGGGTATGAAATGAGGCCAATAGGATATCGGCTTAATGTTGAAGTTTCTGGTATTGAAGAACTAAAGGAAGCCTGTAAAGAAGTATCAAAAAAAGCCGAAGAATTGCAAGAAGCAATCGATCGACTTAGTATTATTGAAATTGAATTAAAAGCCAAACCTGTCAAAGATTAGACTTTCTGTCTAAGATAAAACAAAAAGCACCTGACGGGAATCAGGCACTAACTAAAAATATTCAAGGAAATTATATCATGAATGACTTAATGAATCAATTATTAGACCAGTTTGAAGCTGGATTGATGGATAGAACTTTAAAAGTGATGAACGTCATAACAGATGAAAAAAAGCGTTATCCGATGGAGTTAAATAAGTCACAATGTTCTGAAATGTTACTTGGCACAAGAGATACAGGAACGTTTGATGATCGTTTTAATAGCCACGAAGACTTTCCAAGGATTCCAGGAAAACGCGAAAAATATCCAAGAGATGCCGTAATTCAATGGTATCACAACAATTGGCAACGTACTGCTAATTAGAAGAAACGGCATAAATTATTTAACAAAAATTAAAGATTTAGAGGAGAAAAATAATGATTGACAAAGACCAAATTATCAAAGCGCAACAAGAAAAAATTGAACGCATTGAACAGTTACAAAAGGAGTTACATAAATTATCCATGCTTGGATTGCTAACTACAAAACTTTTGGGGCTGCCTAGTGAGTTAGAAAAGCCATTAAAAGTAACCCACGACATCTCACACGTCATCAAGGATGTGTTGGATGGCATGAGCCCAAGTGAGGCTATTAAGCAGAACATGACAGAAGATGATGAGGAGGAAGAATAATGTACGAGCCACCACTAATTAGCCAATTGCTAGGAACAGGTTTTTTGGTTTTGGGATTTATTGGAGCAGGAATTTTAGCACGACAAATGGAACTGCACGAACTTGAAAAGCAACGCAAGCAGGAAGAGGAAGATACGAAGATTATACAAGCGTTTAACGAAGCGGTTGAAATCGGTCGTGAAATTGAGCGTGAGGAAATTCGCAAGAATATCCGCAGAGAGTTTCAAGGATTTACGTTTGACAATGAACGACCTGAAGGTTTGAAGCCAGAGCCGTTAGCTTTGCCAGAACCTAAGAAAGTGATTATGAAAGTGCTACGTTGAGGACAAGACGATGACGAGAATTGAACTTGAAAACCGTGTATGGCTTATGGCCAATCACGAAGAAAAAAACGAACTGCTGGATCTTGGGCTAACATCAAAGGCCAGATATGTGAAACGAGTGTTGGAACTTGGAAAGGTGTATGCTCATGTTTGATTATGACAGAGATATAATGCAATCGCCTGAAGAACGAGAAGAGGTTGACCCAAGCCAGTACATCTATGTTGGATGTGGGCAGTATCGATACGTGGGTGATGAAATATGATTCAGGAACTACTTGCAGAAATCGACAACTGGCGAGCTGAGTATATGCATCTTGGAATTGAGCTCGGAGAAATCATCAACAACCAACAAAATATTATTTTGAAATTGCAAAACGAAAATCGGCGTATAAAGCGTGAAAATTGGAATTTGAAGAAGACGAAAGGTAGAAGAAAATGACAAGTTTAACTTTCCCAGAGTTGCAACAAAAAATGCAATTAGAAAAAAAGAAATCAAAAGATGTAAAGTACGCATTTAGAAATGCCGAGGACATCTATACAACTTTCAAAGAGCTAAAAAGCGATTGGTCTGTAATCGTAACTGATGAACTCGTTGAGCTTGTTGGAAAAATCTTTGTAAAAGCAACAGCCGTAGCTTTTAATGATGAGAGAAACGAGAGGTACCAATCAACAGCATACGCTGAAATGAGTCCAGTTCCAGTATTTAATACCCAAAAAGGACAGATCAAACAAATGCAAGATCCGCAATGGACAGGTGCAGTCAGCTCATACGCTCGAAAATATGCCTTACAGGGGTTGTTTGCGATTGGTGAAAAAGATATTGATGAGTATCCAGTAGAAGAAAGCCAAGAACAAGGGCAGAATAATCAGCAACAGAAACCAAACAACCAGCAAGCCCAAGAACAACAAGTGAGGTACATTGATAACATTCAGTATCAAGAAATTATCAAGAACGTTGAAGAAATTGCGACGATTAAGGGAACGCCATTTGATACAGTTGCAAATTTTGTATTGAGCAAGTATCAAATAGACGATTTCCACAAAGTACCAGTTGATGGCTATAACATAGTGATGGACTATCTCACTAAACAAATTCAAAAAGCATACGAAAAATAAGGACTATAAGACATGACAGAAAATAAAATTTATTCGCCATGGGCTTTCACAGAAAACGAAAGCCAAAAACAGAAATCTAATCTTTCAGCTTTAAAAGAGTTAAAAGAGAAATATATCATCAAGGACAAGTGGAATTATGACAAAATGAATGAACAAGAACAAGGGATTGTTGATGTTGTATATGGTCGAGTTGGTGGCAGTTACGGGAATTCACTTTATGAAATTTATAAGAATACCCCTAATTTATCCAAAACAGAACTTGCCTTAATTTGTGATAACGGCAATTTATGTTTTGGGCATTCATCATCAGGTAGTAAAATCAAAATTTACACAGACTAGGAGAACAAAGACGTGGTAAAAGATGTAACTAATAGCTTGACAGAAATTAAGGTAGATTTCCAACCTGCAGTAATCAATGTTGATTATGATAGCGTGGAGAAACAACTTGCAGCAATCGTTGCACAGTACACAGATTATGAGGTGACAGCATCCACTTATAAGATTGATTATGATGAGCGTACACGCCTTAATAAATTAAAAGAGGCGTTGGAAACTCGGCGTAAGGAAATCAAAAATAACATCAATAATCCATACAAGGAATTTGAGAAGTGGTACAAGAAAACAGTTGAGCCATTGGATAATGTTATCTCAAACATCACAGCAGGACTTAATGCGATTGATGAACATGAACGATTGATGCGCGTGGATGTCGTGCGTGCCACATTTGAGGATAAGTGTATGGTCGCAGGGATTGAAAAATCCACATTTGCTGACAAATACGATGAGTACAGCCTTAAGAAACATTTTAAAACAGGCAAGTATGAGCTGAAAAAGACAACACTTGACGAAATGGATGCCTTGGTGCTTTCAGAATTTGATGCCATGGAAGAATATAAGGCCAACAAGCAAGCTATCCAAGAGCAAGCTCAAGAGTACAATTTGCCAGCTGACAGCTATATCAGACATCTTGAAGATGGTAAGAGTCTTGTTGATATTCTCAAGATGATGAAATCAGATCGTGATGCTGAGATTGCACGCAAAGAGCAGAAAGAGGCTCAAGAAAAAGCAGAAGCTGAACGACTTGCAGAGATTGAACAATTGGCCAAAGAAAATGCAAGTGCGCATATCAAGGCTTACGATGCTGAAACAGGCGAGATTTTGGAGCAGGGTACAATTACACCAAAAACTCAAAACAATGCGCGAGAGGTGGCAAAATTTGAACCTAGCGAGCCTTTAACAATTGACTTGCGTTTGACATTGCATGGTGGGAAATCTCAGTTTGATCAGTTGAAAGAATGGCTTGAGGATAACTTTATCAGCTTTGAAACTTTGGAGGGTTAGGTGGAATTTAGAAAGTATCAACTTATTTTAGAGTTTGAGGAGGCTAATAGACCTCTCACACACAAAAGCAAGGAGTTAGATTTATGAGATGTTTTTATGTCAGTGGTAAAATTGCAGATCTTGATTTGGGGTCAGAAATCAATGCAGAAAATTCATTTATGGCCGCTATTGAGTTTGTGAAACGATACACCGACTTATTAAAATTTGGTTCAAATGAAATCAAGGTATTAGAAGTAGAGGAGGTTTCAGCATGACAGTTTTAGCATGGCTAATCTATAATCTATCGGTACTTGCTACCTCCTTATACCTTACTATTCATTTTAATTCTGGATGGTGGATGCTTCTTGTTTTGATTGCATCAGCCGACTTAAAAACTAAGAGAGGTACAATCAATGATAAATAACGTTGTTTTAGTAGGGCGACTTACAAGAGATGCCGAACTGAGATACACGCAATCTAATATTGCGGTTGCTACATTTACTCTTGCTGTAAATCGTCCGTTTAAGAACGAGGCTGGAGAGCGTGATGCTGATTTTATCAATTGCGTTATCTGGAGACAGTCAGCTGAAAATCTTGCTAATTGGGCTAAAAAAGGCTCATTGATTGGTATCACAGGAGTAATTCAAACACGTAGCTATGATAATCAACAAGGCCAACGTGTTTATGTCACAGAGGTTGTTGCTAGTAATTTTCAACTGTTGGAAAGCCGTAACAGTCAGCAAAATAATCAAGGTCATCAAGACAATCACGGCGGTTATCAGCAGCAGAGCTACAGTAATCAAGGCGGTTCTTTCCAAAATGGAAATAACCAAGGGAACAATTTCCAAAATGGAAATAGTTACGGGCAACAAGGTAGTTTCTTGGGGGGGAACACAACAAATCCAGTTCCTGATTTCACCCGTGATAACAATCCATTTGGCAGACCGACAAACCCATTGGATATCAGTGATGATGATTTGCCGTTTTAATGTTTGATAGATTGGAAAAATATGACTGAATTAGTAAAAGTAGATGTGCAGTGTCCGTTTTGTGGGGAATGTTATCACAGAATGGTTAAGATTAAACCTTCATCAATTCGTTGTAGAGCGTGCAGTAAGTTTCTGCATTTGAAATGGACAGGTAACACACCAACAAGCACGAATAAAGCAGGTTTTGGGCGGTTAGCGTATGATCCGTATAACAACAACGAGGAGATTATGGAAATAAATGAGGTGTTTGGATGAGTAGACTGAGAGAGTTGAGGAAAGAGAAGAAACTGACTCAACAGGAACTTGCTGACGCAATAGGTGTAACTCGTAGAGGATTCCAAAAATGGGAAAATGGAGAAAGTCAAATCAAACCAGAAAAAGCCCAACAACTAGCTGACTACTTCGAAGTAAGTGTTGGGTATCTCTTAGGATATGAACCAGAAGGTATGCCAAAGAGGTCAATCTATGATGAAGTTTATTCAGCATTGCTACGAGTTAAAGCTGAAAATCCTAGTCATGTTGACCGTGTGGCAATCCGTGAAGTGTGTATGGAACTAATCGAAGCGACGCTTGAGGGGTATTGATGAAAGAACGATTGATTTTGAAATTTGAGTTGAACAGGAAGCAGATGATCAACGCAAACGACAGACCGCACTTTCATCAAAAGGCTAAAATCACTAAATTCTTACGGCAGTTAGCCGAATATGAGGGCAACAATGTACTGAGAGATTACTTTGGATTGCCTTACAGCGAGGACAAGCCTTGCAAGGTTAAGGTTCGGATATATCCTCCGACAAATCGGAAGTATGACCCACCGAACTGGTCGCCCACAAGCAAGGCTTTATTTGACGGCTTGACGGACGCTAAGATTTGGACAGATGATAATTACAACGTGATAGTCTCTACTGAGTTCATGCACGGTGGCAAGTCTGGAAATAAGAATTATAGGATTGAACTAGAGATTTATGAATATCACGAGATATTGCAGAGGATAGTAGATGGGATTTGACAAAAAGGAATTGATAAAAGGTTATCAACGCACGATAGAGCAAAACGAAGAGAAGATAGTCGAGTATTCGAAGCCGTGCGATTCACGTAAGAGACGGATTAGAGCGCTTGAGCGCGATTTGTTGCAGAAAAAGAATAAAGAATTAAGAAAGAAAGTGGAGGAGTTGGAAGATGAAAGTACAGCGATTGATTGATAAATTTGAAGAACGAAAAACAATAATTGGCAATTTTCAAGGTTATGCAGTTTGGTGGGAAGATGTTAAAGAAATCTTTGAACAACTAGACGAGCCGCAGAAAGTCAAAATTCCGCAGTGTGTAGCGGATTGGATTGAGAAATGTAAAACATTTAAGCATTTTGTTGTAAGTCTATCTTTTGCATTGCAACCCATCGTATGGGAAGAAAATAATCTCTCTGGCAAATGCATTGGCTGGTTAATGGATGCAAACAATCAAAACACCTTCGCTCGTGCATGGCTTGACGGCTACGAGGTAGAGGAAGAGAAGAGGTATGAAGTGATATTGTGCAATGGACAGTCGTTGAAAACTGTGTACAGACAGGGTGGCGATCATCTTGATTTTGAAATGGTGTATGGCGATCTTGAAAGCTTTACTAGAAAGCGATTAGAAGAAGCTGGTTTCGGCTGGGTGTTCGATTGCCCAGGGATTGAGATTGAGGAGGTTGAGTGATGAGTTATGAGTGTTCGAATTGTTGCAAAGAAATCGAAGACGAGTTTCTGGTAGTACAAGAGAATCATGTTATTCTAGCATTATTTAACGATGTTGAAAATTGTTTCTGTAGTCAGCAATGCGTCAATGATTTCTTGATGATTGAATCTAAGTACTTATCAAATGGAGACATACCATACGATGAAGAGGAGGTGGAGTGATGGAACATATACGAATACTAGACGCTTGTTGTGGCAGTCGTATGTTTTGGTTTGATAAAAATGAGAGTCATACAACTTTCATGGACATCAGACAAGAAAAATTTGAAATACATGGGAAAAAGGTAAACGTAAACCCTGACGTTGTCGGAGATTTTCGTGATATGCCATTCGATGATGAAACATTTAATCTAGTAGTATTTGATCCACCACATTTGAAATGGGCAGGTCAAAACTCAATTATGCGATCACAATATGGCCAGTTGGATAAAGTTACCTGGTCGGAAGATTTAGCCAAGGGTTTTGAAGAATGTATGAGGGTTCTAAAAGTTGGAGGTACTCTAGTTTTTAAATGGTCTGATTGTCAAATCAATGTTAAAGAAGTTCTTAAATCTGTACCTTTTAAACCATTGTTTGGGCAACAAAGAGGTACTACGCATTGGATGACGTTTATGAAATTTGAGGAGGCAACAGATTGAAACGAAAAAGCATATCTAAAACCATTAGACAAAAAGTTTTGGATAAGTATGGCGGTCATTGTGCATATTGTGGCAAGGTTTTGGACTTGAAAACTTTGAGAGTGGATCATTTGCATCCTCATTATCGAGGCGGAGAAGATAGTTTTGATAACTACATGCCAGCTTGCTATCAATGCAATTTCTACAAATCTACTCTTCTGTTAGATGAATTCAGAGAGCAGATGTCTACCTTGCACGAAAGAATCAGCAAGCCATTTATAGCAAGACTTGGGTTAGATTATGGAATTATTGAAATCAAGCCTTTTAATGGTAAATTTTATTTTGAGGAGGAGACATGAAAAGATTCATATCTATCTGGATTCTGCTATCTGCTGGACTAAACATCTGGCAGATGGACAGGATTCGAGATTTAGAAGAAAAGCGCCCGATTGTAATCTACAAGGCTGATAACGCAGGCGCTAATATATTCGGCAAAGTCCTTGAGAAAAAACGACATGGCAAGCTATATACAGTGACTATTAGAGATTATGGGATTTTTGTAGTTACTAGAGAGCAGTTTGAGAAGATTAGAGTAGGGGATGAGGTGTTGTTGTGAAATTTTTGGATTTATTCGCTGGCATCGGCGGATTTCGTCTGGGAATGGAATTGGCAGGACACGAATGTATTGGCTTTTGTGAAATAGACAAATTTGCTAGAGCAAGCTATAAAGCTATACATAATACAGAAGGAGAAATAGAATTACATGACATCACAGCAGTATCAGATGAATCTATTCGAGGAATCGGAAGTGTGGACATTATCTGTGGAGGATTTCCGTGCCAAGCTTTCTCAATTGCAGGAAACAGACGAGGCTTTGAAGATACACGAGGAACTTTGTTCTTTGAAATTGCTAGGTTCGCATCTATTCTCAGACCTAAATATCTATTCCTTGAGAACGTCAGAGGACTCCTCAACCATGACGGAGGGGCTACATTTGAAACCATCATCCGAACCTTGGACGAATTGGGGTATGATGTGGAATGGCAAGTGCTTAATAGCAAGAATTTTGGAGTCCCCCAAAATCGGGAGCGTGTGTTCATTATCGGACATCTTAGAGGAGAATGTACCAGAAGCGTTTTTCCTATCAGCGGAGAAAGTGAACAATCTGATCATCAACCACCAAAAATAGAAATTATAGGCAATACTAGAAATCCGAATGGCACAAGTAAAGGAACTAAAAGCGTGGTCTATGGTTCAGGTGGTGTAGTGGGAACTTTAACCGCAACAGATTACAAAGAGCCTAAGCAGGTCGCTATAAAACAGTTCGGAATCCTGCAACCCAATTTCAATCAATGTGGAGTGGTTTACGAAACAGACGGCATCGCACCAACAATCAGAGCCTATCAAGGTGGAGGTCTTGAACCTAAAATCAGAGTGAAAGAAGCAACATCTAAAGGTTATGCAGAGGCAGAGGTTGAGGATAGTGTGAACTTATCACACCCAAACTCTAAAACAAGACGAGGACGAGTTGGGAAGCAAGTAGCCAATACCCTCTTGACTGGAGAAAGTCAAGGAGTAATTGAGCCTGATTTTAGAATTAGAAAGCTAACACCTCGTGAGTGTTGGAGATTGCAAGGATTTCCAGACTGGGCTTTTGACAAAGCGCAAGAGGTCAACTCTAACAGTCAATTATATAAACAAGCAGGAAATAGCGTGACAGTCAATGTCATAGCAGCGATAGCAAAGGAGTTAGCATGAATACACTAGAAAAAGTCAAACAATGGTTTATAGACCGTGATTTAGAAAATGGTGGACGACTAGACAAGCAGTCTTTGAAACTAAGCGAAGAGTTCGGTGAGTTATGCGCCGGATATCTCAAGAAGAATGAGCAACTGACCAAGGACAGCATCGGAGATTGCGCAGTCGTGATTGTCGGTCTTGCCTTGCTGATTAAGGTAGATGTGCAGGAAGTTTTTGAGGGATTTACAGAAGAATTTAAACAAGATACTTCTGATTACCTAAAAGACCTAAATGGATGTATCAGCTGTTTTCAAATGTGCTATGACTGGGAAGAAAAACCAACGTGTAAGAACTTACTATCATCTTCAGTCAATTGGTTGAAAATAATCAGTAAATCGCTTGGTTATAGCTTTGATGAATGTTTTGAACTTGCTTACCAAGAAATCAAAGACCGAAAAGGTCGCTGGATTGATGGCTCATTTGTCAAAGAGGAGGATTTGCCGAATGAAACCAAAGTTTAGAGCGTGGGATAGAACGCGAAACGAAATGAACTACAAAGTCATGGTAGGCAATTGTGATACAGATGACGAAAACTGGACTTGTCCTATCATTGGATTGAAGAGAAAAAGATTGGTTACATTTTGATGATTATGACTCTATCATGCAATCAACAGGACTTAGTGATGAGCTTGGCAAAGAACTTTTTGAAGGAGATATTATCCTCTGGACCTATTGGGACGAATTTGAAGATAGTGGTAGCGCAAAGATTGTCTTTGATAAAGGTATGTTTAAGTTGTTAGATATACGCACAGAAAAAGAGGTCTGGGATAATCTATTTGACTGTATTGAAAACTGCAATGTATACCTTCAAGGCAACATCTACGAAAACCCTGAGCTATTGGAGGATAAGGAATGAGACCAAAAAGATACCCTTTCACTGGCGCTAAAAAAGAGAGTGAAACTAAGAAAATATCGTTAATGCTTAAGAAAGTCGATAAATCAGACTTGAAAGGAAGTGTTTGGGCGGAGCCTCTACCTCTCTATAGAAAAACAAGAGTCCATGTTGAGATAGAGGGATATGGGAAGAAAATCATAACCGAATTCAAAACAGATGATGTGGTTTTTTCTAAAAAAACTTCATTCTTTAAGAGGGCATTATTCAAAAGAGCTGAAATGATGTCTCAGTTTGATTTTAGAGAATCAACAATTGAAGAATGGAACCGAATAATCTTAGAACTTTTGGAGGCTATCAAATGGACCCAGAAATAATTGACAACATACTTATGGAAAAATAATTTAAAAAAGGAGTAAAAACAATGTTTACACAATACAATCACGAAACAGGAAAAACGACACTTACAAAACTTGCTAAAGGCGGTATCATTACAATTGCAGCTGTTGCTTCACTTGGTATTTTTCGTCTCACGGCCGTGAAGCGTATCCCAGCTAATACAGTTGGGGTTAAGGTTAGCGCAATTGGTGGTGTGCAAGAAAATACCCTGCAAACAGGATATCATCTAAAAATGCCATTTATCGACAAGGTTTACACTCTCTCCACTTCTGTTCAAACAAAAACAATGGAGAAAATCACGACTCAGACAAAAGATGGTCAATGGCTCAACACCAATATTGATGTGAAATATCGAGTCAATAAAGAAAAGGCTATGACAGTCTTCTCTAATTACACAGACTTAGAAAACGTGAATAATAGTGTAGTATCTCCTGCTGTTCAGCGTGCTATTGAATCTGTAACAGGAAATTACGATATTTACGATATCCTCGGTAATAAGCGTACAGAAGTTTATGAAATGATCGACAAAGCTCTTAAAGAAAAATTTGAGTCTTATGATCTAGAGTTTGTATCTTTCACGATCACAGACCAAGATGCAGGAGATGAGATTGAGGCGGCAATCAAAAATGAATCTGTAAAACAAAAAGAAATTGACACTGCTAAGCAGGAACAAGAAAAAGCTAAAGTTGAAGCCGATACCAAGAAAGTTCAAGCTCAAGCCGAAGC
The DNA here is from genome assembly GCA_927910965.1 of uncultured Streptococcus sp. Taxonomy (GTDB): domain Bacteria; phylum Bacillota; class Bacilli; order Lactobacillales; family Streptococcaceae; genus Streptococcus. The sequence goes on along the minus strand of CAKMOM010000106.1, from coordinate 26,299 downwards.
AGACGCAGGTATCATCAAAGCAGAAGGTGAAGCCAAGGCCAACAAAGCTAAGTCAGATTCAATAACAGATAATCTTATCCGGATGAAAGAAGCAGAAGCCAGAGAGAAGCATGGCTGGGTCACTGTTAACGGTGTAGGTAGTGTGATCACGAATAAAGAATAAAATAAAAAAGCCAGCACAGCTGACTCCTTTGTGATATTCCGATAAAAATATTATATCATAAAGGAGCGATGTTGTGAGGTTATTAAAAAGAGTTGACGTGCAATTTACCAAAAAAAATGTATATGACGTTCTAGAGAGTTATCGCTCGTATGTCCGAATGGCAGGCGCTGAGTATTTGCCTAAGATCACAACGACCTACTCATTTGAACCAAAGACATTTACTGGTAAGAACACAGCTACTGAGAATATGGTTATCGACCATGTGGATGCAGAGGCAGAGGTTTTGGAGATTGAGAGAGCAGTCAACTGCATTATGGATCCATACGTTCGGCAGGTTATCGCAAAGAAGTACATGGATATGGAAATCCAATTATCAGACAAGGCTATCTATATGGACTTAGGCTATTCTGAAAGTGAGTTCTACCGCATGCTTAGCAGAGGCGCTTTGGAATTTGCGGAAGCCTATCGAAAAGGTAAGCTGATTGTCTTTCGTAAAATTTTGGGAGATATTTGCAAGTAAATTGCTAGGAAATGGCTTATTTTACATGGTAAAATAGTATTGTCAAGTGATAGGTCAATTGACGTCTCCTTTATACTTTATTATATTTTTCCGAGGCTTCGGTCTCGTTTTGGCGGTGACAGGCAAGTGGTTTCTCTCCTATGTTTCCCTTGGTTCGATTCCGGGCATCGCCGTTAAAGACTACAAAAAAATAAAAAAGGAAAACTTTCAAAATGATTACTAATTAACACGCAAGGTAGTAGTCGCTTTGCATTTTTAGGGCTTAGCCTAGATAATCTGTGGTAACTCAGGAAAAGGATGTTTTTAAATCTATCAAACATCCTGCCAGTAATGGTCAATCTAAGCAATTTAATCTTAACTATTTCAGTTTTGGAATAGGTAGGCGAAGTTAAAGCAGAGAGATTCCAACGGCAAGGTGCTGAGGAAATGCAAACGTGGCAGTTTGGCTGTGAAACGAGTCTATAAGAGGAAAGAGGTATTTGGTTCGAGGTGCAACAAGAGCTTAATACCATATCTTACAAAAATTGGGCGCCTCCCAAAAGTATGTAAGGTGAGTTGATTGTCCGCAAAACAATCGATAACAAGCAGGCGCTGTGCATTTGGTTCTTCAAAAGAGAATGAAACACATGGCGATGCGTGTCTGTGATAGATGAAAGATGATTTTTATATTTTAAGGCTATTCAAGATAGAAAAAAAACTCAAAAAAGCAAAAAGTCATCGCCCGTCACAAACGAAAGTGTACTTCGGCAATTAGATTGCCTACTTAAGTCTCGCAAGGATGAGAGTAAAGTCAAAGAGTAAAGCAGCTTAGACTTTTAGCGGGGTCTTCGTTAATTGAAAAATGGCTTAGTAGTTTGCGATGTAAGAAGTGATTGGTCTAACCAATCGTGCATGAGTGATACAAGTAGGAATATTTGTGGACAAGATAATAAACTATAAGTTATCGAAAGTCACTCGCTTAAAGCAGTAGTCTCATGCTGATTAATGGATATATGGTAGACGGATTAAATCCTGTTTAGGGAATTGAGACGTCACAGGTTCGAGTCCTGTCGTTCTTATGAGAGGTCTTAAAAAGGTCGCACATCGTGTGGCTTTTTTTATTGTGAAAGGTGGTGATGGAAAATTGAATGAAAGACAAAGACGATTCGCTGATGAGTACATCATCAGTAGAAACGCAACACAATCCGCTATTAAGGTGGGTTACTCAGAGAAAACGGCATATAGCATAGGACAAAGATTGTTGAAAAATGTTGAGATTTCTGAATACATCAAAAAACGTACGGAAGAACTTTTTGATGAACGTTCAATGTCAATTGTAGAAGCCTTGGCAATCTCTGCTAGTATCGCCAGAGGGGAAACTCAACAAGGGTATTCTAAAAAAACTGTAAAGAATGATGAAGGTGTAAAGGTGTCGGAAACGACTTATGAATTTACTCCAACGATTGAAGAAAGACAACGTTCTCTAGACCACATATTCAGAGTGAACGGGGCTTATTTAGAGAGAAAAGAAATCGAGATGTCTTCGGCTGTTCAATTCGTTGATGATATAGGAGTTGGCGATGAAGCGTAGAATGAGCGAATTTATTCCTAAGGCTTTTTACCCTATGTGGCGTGCAGCATTTGACCCTAAAATCTTACATGTAGTTGAAAAAGGCGGGCGTGGTTCTGGTAAGTCAAGCGACATCGGACACGTTATTGTTCAACTGATTATGCGCTATCCAGTCAATGCCGTGTGCATTCGTAAGACAGATAATACCCTAGAACAATCGGTCTACGAGCAATTGAAATGGGCGATTAGCGAGCAAGGAGTTAGTCATTTATTTAAGTTTAATAAATCGCCTTTGAAGATAACCTATATCCCAAGAGGAAACTATATTATCTTCCGTGGTGCACAGGATCCAGAGCGTATTAAATCCTTGAAAGACAGTCGCTTTCCGTTTGCGATTGGCTGGATTGAGGAGTTAGCTGAGTTTAAAACTGAAGATGAGGTAAAGACAATCACCAACTCACTTCTACGTGGAGAATTGGCTGATGGTCTTTTTTATAAGTTTTTTTACTCTTACAATCCTCCAAAAAGAAAGCAGTCTTGGGTGAATAAGAAATACGAGAGTGTTATACAGCCCCCTAACACGCACGTACACCATTCGACATACAAAGATAACCCTTTTATTGCCAAAGAGTTTATAGAAGAGGCAGAGGCTACGAAAGAGCGTTCAGAGAAGCGTTACCGCTGGGAGTATCTGGGCGAGGCTATCGGTTCGGGTGTGGCACCTTTTGAAAACCTGGTATTCCGCAAGATTACAGACGAGGAGATGGCAAGGTTCGATAACATTCGACAGGGCAACGACTTTGGTTATGCTAATGATCCTTGGCTTTTGTAAGATGGCATTACGACAAGAAGAAACGAGTTATCTACGCTATTGATGAGATTTACGGCGTGAAGATTAGCAACCGTGAATTGGCTGACAGAATCCGTGAGAAAGGCTATCAATCTCAGATGATAACCTGTGATAGCGCAGAACCTAAGTCGATTGATGAGTTAAAACTGCAGCTAAATATTCCGCTTGTTCAAGGTGCTAAGAAAGGTCCTGATAGTCGTGAGTATGGAGAACGCTGGCTGGATGATTTGGATGCCATTGTGATAGATCCAGAACGCACACCGAACATTGCACGAGAGTTCGAAAGTGCCGACTATGCAGTTGACCGTGATGGGAATCCCAAGCCTAAACTAGAAGAAGTAAATGACCACACAATCGACGCTACTAGATATGCGTTTGAAGACGATATGAGACAACCAGGAATATCATTCTGGTAGGAGAAGGAGAAATGTTGAGTAATTGGTTTAAATGGTTAATCAGGAGGTTGTTGATTAAGAATACAACCCAAAACGAAATACTAGAGATTGAGATAAGAGAGCATCAGAATTCTGAGAAAGTAAGCACGATGAAACAGGCTTACGACTATTATCGAAACCGAACGGATATTCGAAATAAGAAAGTAGATGTAGATTGGCGGACGAACTCAAGGATTGAATTAGGTTTGTTTAAGAAGTTGGTAGACCAGAAGGTCGGTTATTTATTTTCTAAAAAACCAACAATCTCGCTTGAAGGAGAAAAATCACAAGACTTTTTAGATAGTGTGTTTGACGAGGACCTTTTATCTACGATTAAGTCGCTCGGTAAGGAAGCAGTGATGAAAGGGATAGCTTATGGCTTGCCTTATTACGACGAGAATGGTCGTCTACGCTTGTTTAAAATCCCAAGTGAACAGATTATTCCTTTTTGGAAAGATGAGCGTCATTTGGAACTCTCTGCCTTTGTACGTGTCTACAAACAAGCCGTCTACGAAAGCGGAGTGAAGAAGACTAAAACCTTTGTAGAATACTACGATGAACAAGGAATTACAGATTATATCTGGACAGGTTCACACCTTGAGCTCAATCCATTGTCTAAGGAGACCAAGGGGAATTTTTATTACGTCAACGCAGACGGCACACGGATTCCTTATACTTGGGAGAAAGTACCTCTGATTCCATTCCGTTACAACGAGTATGAGGATGGTCTTTTAGTTCAAACCAAGTCTTTGATTGATAATATTCAACTTCAAATGTCTACTAACGCTGATATGTTGGCAGATATGCCGAAATTGATTTATGTTTTGAAAAACTATCAGGGCGCAGACTTAGGAGAGTTCATGAATAATCTGAATAAGTTCCGCTCTATCAAAGTTTCTAGTGATGGTGGTGTAGATACCCTGCAAGCAGACAATGATACCAGCGGAGTTGAAGCAGATATTGAACGCTCTCGTAAGTTCTTGTATGAGGCTGCACGAGCCATTGATACCCAAGATGATAATCTAGGCAATGCAAGTGGACAAGCTCTTAAATGGCGCTATACAGACCTTGATTTGGACTGTAATGAGCTAGAAAATGAGTTTCAAAAAGGCATTAAGCAATTTCTTTGGTTTGTAGAACAGTATGCAGCTAACAAAGGAGTAGCGTTTGATTCATCTAAATTTACTTATGTATTTAACCGTGACATCATTTCAAATGAGTCTGAAGCTATTCAAGATTGTGTAAACTCAATCGGTATCTTAGACGATCTAAGCATTCGTGAACAACATCCATGGTATCAACCAGAGGTTGAGAAACGATTGAAAGAACAACAGGAACAAGGACAAGATCCATACTCTCAGACTAATTTCAAAAAGGTAGATGAAGATCATGACGACCGAGAACAAGAAAAAGATAGATGAGTATTGGACTGAGCGAGCTTTACAACAGGAACAAAACGCTCAGATAGTTGCTGATAGGTATATGGCCCAGATTGGTCAATCCTTAGCAGATTATAAACACCAGCTGGTTTCTGAGATTGAGAAGTTCTATGCCAGGTATGCAGTTGATAATAAAATGACTCACGCAGAGGCTAAGCAATATCTGACAGATAAAGAGCGTAGAGAGTTTAAGCATGTGACCCTTGAAAGATTCCGTGAGATGGCCTTAAATCCTGACACACCGACACCTTTGTTGGACGCCTTGGGATATCGCCATCGTATTAGTCGCAAAGAGGCTTTGCTTGCCGAAATTGAGCGTCTAACGGCTGAGTTATACGGTAAGCCAGACGGCATACATGACAAGGTCACAGAGGCTCTGAGCGACGTCTATATCAAAGGTAAAATCCATCAAGCTAAGAACTTGGCTCATTTTGGAATCATAGAGAAACCAATATTAGGTGTCGATGCAGTTAAGCATAAGATGGCTAGTAACTGGAGTGGTAAAACATTCTCAACAAATGTGTGGGGACATGATGCAGCTGTTTATAAATCTATCAGCGATACAATCAATAAAGGCCTAACAGGTGGCTGGTCTATTGATAGAATGGCTAGAGCTCTTTCTGAACGTACAGGGGTCGCCTATCATCGAGCTGATACGCTTGTCAGGACTGAGACGACCTTTTACAACAATCTTGCAACGCTAGATACTATCAAGGAATTAGGTGGCGACCACTACGAAATCGTAGCGGTCTTAGACAGTCGTACAAGTGAGATTTGTCAGTCAGAAAATCATAAGGTTTATCCTGTCAAGGAATACGAACCAGGTCGAACCGCACCGCCTTTCCATGTTCGCTGTCGTTCCACTATCAGGCCTGCAGTTAAATCTGATAAGAAAGACAAGACTGATAAGACTAGAAGGACCGAAGAAGCAGAACAGATTAGTCCGTATCTCGATATATTGCTAAATGACGCTCCTGTGAAAATGGCAAAAGAGAAACGTTCTCTGGATGAAATCTTTGCAGGTTGGGAGCGTGAAGGGGAAGCGATTAAAGAAAAACTGTTTGCGAAAGACGGGGAAAAGGTGTATAATCAGGGTATGGATAAGTTGGATTCTTTAGTCTCTAGCGGTTCAATAAGTGAGGCTCGTGGAGATGTAGAAAAGCAAAAAAGTGACTTTGCGATAAGATACTATGATCAACTAAAAAATTCTAATCGTGCAGATGTTGTAGAAAAAATAGTAAAAAGTAGCAAACTTCCTCATTCTACAGTATCAGAAGCATTAGAGCATATTTTAGATAATCAGTATTTGCTGTGGGATTTTGAAGCTTTTGAAGAGAGGATGATGAACTTTTATCCGCACTATGATATGGCTCGAAGTTTTCAAAGATTGTACTTGGGTAATCCAAAGAAGTACGATATATTGATGCTACAGCACGAAAGCCTTGAATCATATTACATGAATCAGTTAAAAATGGATTATGATGAAGCTCATAAAAGAGCCAACCTAAAATTTAATTATCAGGAGGCAAGCGAAAATGGCGAAGATTGATAAACAAATTATTACTATGCGTAAAATAGAAGATGGTACTGCTATGCGACAATATTCTGCCGTTAGTGGAGAATGTCAAGGTATTGCGACAGTTGATAAAACCACTTTACAATATAGCTATACAGGAGATGATTTAGGACAATTCGCTTCGTTTGTAAAAGATACTTTTAACTAAAAGTATTAAGCTGGGTAAAGAGTTGCCAGATAAATTTTCTTACGGTTTTGGATAAACTTGAATTTGCTTATTAACAATCAAAAGCACCTAGAGAAATCTAAGTGCTTTTCTTATGTTTAGAAAGGAACGAGAAATGAAATACCGTAAAAAACCAGTAGTGATTGAGGCTGTTCAACTTAATGAACGTTGTTTGATTGAAGAAGATTGGTTTTGGGACGCAGTGACAAGAAACGAGATTATCATTCATGATAACGGCAAGTGGGCTAAAAATCCCGCATGGTGTGAGATTAAAACGCTAGAGGGGGTCATGGTCGCAAAAACAGGCGATTATATTATCAAAGGTGTGCAAGGCGAGTTTTATCCATGCAAACCTGACATCTTTAAAGAAACATATGAAAAAGTAGAGGAGTAAAGACATGTTTATCTGGGATTGGGTATCAATCGCTTTCGGGTGGTTGGTATTCTTTTGGCTATTTGTTTTAATTGTAGGAACTATTCTTGCGATTTTAACAGGTTTCAGAAATAGAAAGTAGGTGATCCGACATCTTGACTGGCAGGAATAAACCGCTATAAATTACTATAAATTAGTGAATTGAAGAAAGGAATAGAAAAAATGGAAGATTGGCAAAGACGTTTTATCGATGAATACAATGCGCTTAAGGATAAATATACAAAATTACATAAAATGGTTATCAAATACGAAGCTGGTACGCTCAATTTTGAGCCAAAATGCTCAATTGAAGTTTTAAAAAATCAAAAGTGCGCTATGGGTCAGTATTTATACTGGCTAGAAATTCGAGCAGAAATCGAAGAAATTAAACTATAAAATCTAACCGTATGGAATCCCGTACGGTTAAATTTATATGTTGGAGGTATTACTTTGAGGATGTATACAAAAATAGCACTAACAATTGCTGTAACCGTCATTACAACAAAGCTAGTGCTACACATAGAAGAACAGCGAAAAATCAGAAACTTACATAACCGAATCGCTAAACTAATTCAAATTGACTAGTGTCTTTCGCCCTGGGCATGGCGTTAAAAGGCTTTTTTACTTTACCAAAATGTCGTGGTCGTTGCCACGTTAAACAAACGTACAGGAGGAAAAGAAATGAATCGTAAATTTTTGGAACAGTTAGGATTGACTGAAGAACAAGTTGAAGCAGTTATGACCGAACACGGGAAATCAACACAGGACCTACAGGCGAAGGTATCTGCTGCAGAAGATAATGCCAAGGGCTTGCAGGACCAGTTGAAAGAGCGTGATAAGGACATGAAACAGCTCAAACAAGACGCTGAGGGCAATGCTGACCTACAACAAAAATACTCAGACTTGGACAGCAAGTACAAGACACAACAGAAGGAACATGAACAACAACTCAAGACAATGCAACTAGATCATGCTATTGAAATGCACTTGAGCGGTAAGGTTCATGACGCTGGAATCGTGTCTAGTCTACTAGATAAGTCTAAATTGGGATTAGGTGACAACGGAGCGGTGACTGGATTAGACGAACAGTTGACGGCTTTGAAGGAATCTAAAAGCTTCTTATTTGCTCCAGAAAAGGCTGTAGAACCACATATCGCTGGTGCTAAGCCACAAGGGGCAACACAAGAAGAAACAGTTGCTAACGACCTGACAACGCAGATGATTAATGCGTTTACGTCAGATCTATAATCAAAAAATAGAAAAGAGGAACAGATATGCCAGCAACATTGAACTATGCACAGGCTTACCAACAAGGTTTGCAAAAACGTTACAGTGAAAACGGATTGTTATTCACTCAAAAACTATGGAACTCTCCATCAAACTCACTTTTGAAGTTCACAGGAGCTAAAGAAGTGAAAGTACCACGTCTTTTGATTAAAGAAGGACGTAAAGACCGTACACGTCGTACAGTTACTGATATTGACGCTAACTATGAAAATCAATGGGAAACATACACATTGACCAATGAGCGTTACTGGTCAACACTAGTAGATCCGCTTGATGTGGATGAAACTAACTATGTTACTTCAATCGCTAACATTACCAAAACATTCAACGATACTGAAAAAGTTCCAGAAATGGATAAATTTATGGTGTCTAAATTGTTCTCTCGCAAGAAAGAACTTGATACAGAAAGTAAACAAATTAAGTCATTGAACTTGACTGAGGAAAACTTCCTCGCAACATTCGATGAGCTGATGGAACAAATGGATGAAGCTGGAGTACCAGCTGAAGGTCGTGTTATTTTCTGTACACCAGCTGTTAAACGTATGATCAAGAACATCAAGCAGTTTGGTCGCACTGTTAATATTCACGGTCAAGGTACAGTGATTGACCGTTCAGTTGGTCGTTTGGATGATGTGACTATTGAGACAGCTATTCCATCTGACCGTATGAAGACCTTGTACAACTTCACAAATGGTGCTAAAGTTGACCCAACTGCTAAACAAATCCATTTCTTCTTGATTCATATCCCATGTATGGCGGCGCCACAAAAATATGACTTTGTAGGACTGGATGCACCAAGTGCTGCTTCAAGTGGTAACTATAGATACTACGAACAATCTTACGATGATGTATTGCTATTCAAGACTAAGCACGAAGGTCTAGCATTTGTCGTCGCACCTTAAAAGGAGGATAGAAAAATGTTAACAGTAAAAAAGGATAACCGTGTCCTCAACATTGACGAGTTGGAAAAAGTAACCTTCCTGGAAGATGGTTATGATGTGGTCGAAGTTCGTGACGGTGAGTACGTTGTAGTTGAATCTGCTACTGGCGGACGCACTTATACCATTCAAGAATACAGAGCAGTAGTTGCAGAACGTGACCAAGCTCTAGCAGAACGAGATAAAGCTCTTGCAGAGCTTGACAAATTAGCTAAGAAATCCACTAAGGACGATAAGTAGAAAGAGAGGTTCTGCTGATGGAGAAGATGACATTTGAAGAAATCCAAAAGCATAATGAAGATGCTAGACAAGCCTTGATTGACTTGTACGAACAACGGTATCCATGCTATCCAGAAGAGTTAGTGGTCGATGAAGTCATGCAGAACATTCTTAACTACTGTAATCGTGAGGATTTTCCTTTAGAGTTGCGATTCGTGGCCATTCAAATGGTTTATGTTGTTTGTAATCCTGACCAAGCTGTCCAAGGCAAGAATATTTCTGTTGGAGATACTCGTGTCGAATTGAGCAAGTCGGATGTTGCCAGACGTGCTGAAAGTGTCTTGCTAGACTTTACCAGTCAGCTACAGCGGTTCAGAAAGTTGAGGTGGTAGGATGAATATCAATGATGTCTTATCTCGGGCAACACCAAGCATTGAATGGACCTATGATAAAAAGATGGATGTGTTTGATACTGTCGAGGGTACGAAGCCTAACGGAGCTGATTTCGTAGAATTCAAAGAAGTCTACAAAAATGTTCCCTGTCGTGTCTCTGTTCGTAACTTAGTGAACACGGAGCAGAACGAAGCGCATCAACTCAAGACAGAACACAAGATTTTTTGTTCGCCTAAATTTGCTATCAAAGCTGGTAGTAAATTGATTGTGGATGGTATCAAGTACCTGACCAGCGAAGACCCGATGGTCTATGTCACGCATCAAGAAATTGTGGTGAGACGTCATGAGTGGCTATGATGATAGTGATGTTCAAGAGTTCTTGAAACGGCTTGAACGAGCTCAGGCAATCATTGACTCTGAGTTTATGCAGGCTGCTAAAGATATCGGCCTAGCCTTTTTGAAAGAGGTTAAGGAACGAACACCAAAGGGCCTAACAGGTAAGCTCAATCAATCCTGGAAGATGGAAGTAAGCAAAAATGGGAATGTGTACGAGGTTATCGCATTCAACCCTATGGAATATGCTTCTTTCGTCGAAAGCGGGCACCGCCAACAAGTAGGGCGTTATGTCCCTGCAATTGGCAAGCGATTGGTCAATCCTTGGGTAGAAGGACGCTTCATGATGAGACTGACAGAAGAACAGATTAAACAGAAAATCCCACAAATCACGCAACAAATCGAAGAGAGGCTAAAGGAGGAACTAGGTGGATTATAGTATTAGACCACTCGTCATCAAGCAACTCAAAGATGTGTTTGGGTGCAAGGTATATGATGAACAAATCCAACAAGGATTGAAAACACCTTGTTTTATTGTAGATGTGAAACCTGTGACTCGGAAGCGGTTGGCAAACCAAAACGATAAGCAGGTTTTTATTGTCTTGCTGCATTACTACACCGAAAAAACAACAGACTTATATCAAAAAGTTTGAAGAGATTGAAATGGTGTTTAATTCGCCTTCCTTTCGTTATTTAGGGGATAAGTACCCTATCAATGATTTGAAGGTGGAATACAATGCGAATGACTTGATATGCACATTTACAATCACTCGATACGTACGATGGGTTGAAGAAGAACCGACAATGCAAATATTAGAAAGGATAGGTGAAACTTCTCATGGAAATGAATGAAGAAGTAGGTTATGTAACCGAACCAGTGGTACCAACCACTGAAGATAAATTTGGCAAAGAGGCGTTACTCAAGTATTTTGAAGATGATGCAACTTTGTTAAACATTTTGCTGGAAGATGACCAGTCATACTCACTAGCAGAAGTAAGACGCATTTTAGAAGACTGGAGAAAGGGTGTGGCTAACTAATGGCACAATGGACAGTACAGAATAAACGAGTTCCAAAGGCCTACATCAATTTCGTATCAAGAGATGATGTGATTATTCCTTTGGAAGACAATACGATTGCAGCAGTTATGATTGCTGGATCTTGGGGAGAGCCTGGTGCTTTTACCCTTGTTGACGGTACAAGCAACTTCCGTCGACTATTTGGTAAACCGATTGATGAGCTTCTTCCGATTCGTGAAGCCTTGAAAGGAACTGGTAAGATCCTTGTCTACAATGGTGTGAACAATACTGGAGTACAGGCAACGAAAACAGAAAGAGATATGGTCGTTACAGCTAAATACAAAGGATTGGCTGGTAACCACATTCATGTTATCTTCAAGAAACAAGTCGAGACTGGTTTTGAGGTAACAACCGTTTTCTTTGGAAAAGAAGTTGATAAACAAATCATCACAGCCTTGCCATTTAAGAATGACTATGTGAATGTAACGGGTACTCTAACGACAGAAGATAAAACAATCTTGCTTGAAGGTGGTACCGATGGAGCTACAACCAATTCAGAGGTTGAGGATTTCCTCAATGCACTCGATACTCAAGACTTCCGTGTCTTGGCTCTAGGTACTGACGAAAGCGCAACGAAAGCACTTGTTACAGCTCATATCAAGAAATGGCGTGACGCTGGTCGTTCAGTTATTGCAGTCTTGAATGATTACACTGACGCTGACGATGAAGGTGTTGTATCAGTCGGAAACGGAGTCACGTTAAGCGATGGTACGAAACTAAGCGCTAAGGACTGTGTATACTTCGTAGCTGGTAAGTACGCAGGGGCTGGATTGCAATCCAATACATTTAAGTCTTATCCAGGCGCTATCGACTGTGAGCGTAAGAACGAAGCAGAGGCTGAAAAGCTCATCAATAAAGGTCAGCTTATCTTTGCTTATCGAAATGAAAAAGTTATTATCCTGTCAGATGTGAACTCATTTACTAGCTATACGGCAGAACACAGCCGTATCTTTGGTAAGAACAAACTTGTCCGCACAATGGATAATATCAATACTAATGTCAAGTATATCTTTGAAAACTACTTCATCGGTAAAGTACCAAACAATGTGAATGGTCGTGAGTTGTTTAAACAACGAATCATCACAATGGTTCTTGACCCACTTGCTCAAAAACAGGCTTTGGAGTATAAAGCCAAAGATATTGAGATTTCACAAGGTATCACCAAAGAATCCGTCGTGGTTAACTTGCCAGTTGTCTTGACGGACGCTATGGAAATCTTGTACATGACGGTTATCTGTGATTAAGAAAGGAGAAACTAGCTAATGGCTATTATGAACCAATTAGATGCTCTGTCAGCTAAAGAAGGAACAGTCTTCTTTACAATCAATGACAAACAGTATGAACTAGCGGAACTTATTTCGTTAGAAGCAAAGGTTGAGTACACAAAAGCTGATGTAACCCCTCTCAACTCTCGTATGAAGGGTGGTAAGATTGTCGGTGCAGAAGGTACAGGTTCGTTGAAAATGTACTACCACCGTCCAGAATTAAAGACGATGGCTTTAAATTATGTCAAACAAGGTATTTTGCCTCGTATTGATATCAAGTGTACCAACGAAGACCGTACATCTCGTGCAGGTCGCTATACCATCGTTTTGAAAGGGGTTCTGTTCAAAGAATCACTTATCTTTAAACTAGATGGATCAGCAGATGAGGTCATTGACGAAGAAACGGACTTCACATTCCAAGATTTTGATATCTTATCAGAATTCCAAGAAATTACATACTAACACAAGGAGGAAATAGTGGTGAGTGGATTACAAGCGTTTTTGAAGCAAAACAAAAAAGGGGAAGAGACTAAGGATGTCTTGCTTCCTTCTTTTGAGGAGCCAGTTAAAATTCGAGTATTGAGCGCTCGTGAAGCAGACTTAATTAATGACCGTTGCTTTGTCAATAAGCCTGGTCGTAACGGACGCCAAGAGCGTGTCTTTGACGGTGTTAAATATAACCGTGAAATCTGTATTGCGTCTATCGTGGTTCCAGACCTTAACGATAAAGAATTGCAAGATTCTTATGGAACAATGGGAGCTTCTGAGTTATTCGGTACCATGTTCAATTGGGGCGAAAGCGCCTTGATTTTGGAAGCTGTGACCGAACTCAGCGGTATCAACCAAACATTCCAAGACAAGGTTGACGAGGCAAAAACTAATAAAAGAGGACGCGGAGGCACAACTTGCCTACTTCGCCCTCGTAAACTATTACATTCGCCCTAGTGAATTTGTGAATATGGATGTAGAAGAAAAAGCCTTTTTCGCTGCAGTCATGCACGAAGAGGGGCTACAACGTAAAAAAGCAATGAAGAAGTGAGGTGATTCTATTGGCCAATATACAAACAACCATGTCTTTGACCGATAGAGTCACAGGCACTTTAAATAAAATCTATGCGACTATGGAACGTGTTAAAAACGCAGGTTCTGGCATAGATAAAGCTATGAAGGCTCAAGAGTCAGCTATGAAAAAAGCTGGTGATTCTGGCCAATATTTTGTAAATAAAGCTGGTCGAGTCATTGATATCAACGGTAGATTTATAAGCAGTTCAACTCTAGCTGCTGCAGGACTAAAAAAAGAAGAACTGGCTCTACGAGATCTAGGGAATGCTTCGAACCATGCTTCTAATAAATTAAGTAAGTTAGGATCTTTGAAAGGTCTATTGAAGACTGCTTTAGCTAGTATTGCAGTCGTTAAAACTGCCAAACAAGCTATAAATATGTCAGACGAATATGCCAACATGCACGCTCGTTTAGATATGATTCGTGACGGTACGCAGTCGACAGAGCAACTGCAAAAGTCTATCTATACATCCGCACAACGTACAGGTTCAGCCTATACAACCATGGCAAACGGTGTCGCTAAGATGAGGATGCAGGCTGGCGATGTTTTTAAAAACAATGGCGAAAACAATTGCCTTTTTTGGAAACAATGAACAAATCATTTGTAGTTGGTGGTGCAAGCATTGAAGAGCAAAAAAGCGCCATGCTTCAGCTTACGCAAGCTATGGCTAGTGGTAAGTTGCAGGGTGATGAGTTACGTTCTCTAGCTGAAACTTCACCAGCCTTAATCCAAGCCATTGCCAATAAACTAGGCGTTAGCCGTGGCGAGGTTAAAAAAACTTGGAGCAGACGGGAAGATTACGGCTGACATTGTCAAAACTGCCATGCTAGAAGCAAGCGAAGCGATTGATCAACAATTCCGCAACATGCCAATGACATGGGGCAGGGCATGGCAGAACTTCCTGAACTTTGTGACTAAGGCGCTTGAGCCGATATCGATTAAGATTAATCAGATAGTGAACTCGTCAGCCTTCCAACAGTTTGCCCAGATTGTAGCCACGGTTCTTCAATATGTCGTTCAAGCAGTTATCTTTGCTATGGATATGATTGGGGCCGTTTGGAGTATGTTAGCACCGATTGCTCAATTTCTCATCGATAACTGGTCTGTCATTCAACCGATTATTATTGCCGTAGCAATTGCTATAGGTACTTATATAGTCGCAATGAATGCAGCAGAAATCGCAACGAAACTATTTAGTATTGCTACAAATGCTGCGAAAGCCGCTATGGCTGGTTTTAATGCAGTTTTGGCAATGAACCCAATCATGTTGATTGTAATGGCAGTTATTATCCTTATCGGCCTCTTCTATGCCTTGGTCGCATGGTTTAACAACCTTACTGGTGCAGCCGTATCAGCTACAGGAATCATCATAGGGGCTATATTTTACCTAGGAATGACCATTTGGAATATACTTCTTAGTATTGTCAATGTAGCTATCTGGGTGATTAATATGATGCTACAAGGCGTCTTTTGGTATGTGAATACCGCAATATCATTCTGGATGTTCCTCTATCAGGCTATCTTAACTATCTTGATAGGCATTTTAGACTTTATCGACTGGTTTGTTACTGGTGCAGTTAACTTATGGAACGAGATGTCTTTCCAAGTCCAAAGCGCTTGGTATGATATTGCCCAAGGTGGCCGTGATATGGCTGTCGCTATTGCAGGCTTCGTAGATAATATGGTCAATAGTGTTATTGGTGCAGTTGAGGGTATGATTAACTCTGTTCTTGGCGGATTTAACAAGATGATAGGGTTCTTAAACGGCCTTGGGTTGAACGTCAAAGCAGTTGGTTCAGTCTCACTAACCAGAAGCAACTTCGCTGGAAATATCGCTGGTGCGATTGATAGTATGCAAAAACCAGTTAAGAAGACCTTTGAAGGTCTGCACTTGGCAGATGGCCTTAAACAACACAAAGCTAGTTTAGAAACTCCGCATCTTGATACTCCACAGCTGGGTTATCTTGAACTTGGAGACCGAATGGGAGCCTTTAATAAAGGATACGAAATCGGTAAAGGTATTGATAAGGCTGTAGGTGGTTTCTTCAAAGGAGCTGGAGATGCCAACGGTGCAGGAAACAATTTCTTGGGTGACCAAGGAAAGACACCTTATGAACTCAGCCCAGCAAGCTCAGCCCCCGGACAAGGCGACGGAGGAAAAGGTGGTGGAGGTGGCCACAATCCAACTGGTGGTAAATTGGATAAAGTCGGCAAGATTGAAGATGAAATCAAACTGGACGATGAATACATCAAGTTAATTAAGGACGTTGCGACAATGAAGTGGCAGCAGAACTTTATTACCTTGAAACCAGAGATTGTCACCAACATTGACTCCATCAACAACGCTGGCCAGTATGCAAATGTTTTAGATGATTTGAATGCAACGATTGTAGACGCTTTGAATAATGGTGCTGATGGCCTCATGGCTTACTAGGAAGGAGGTAGCAGATGTTTATATTTATTGAAGGCATTAAATTGCCAGTGAATCCAGAAGAAATCAAACTGGAGGACAAACAAGGAATTGAGACAGTCGCTATCATCGATACTGGTAACGTTCCGCTTGTCGGAAATCCAGAGCTTCAATCGATTGAGTTTGAATCCTTTATTCCTAGCGGAAGATACGATGGAAACTACCAACGGAATAGCCGTGTTTCTCCAAAATCCTTTGTATCATCTATTCGTAAATTTAAGACTGAAGGCACTCCTGTTCAATTAATGATTGGGGGTGCTTTTGGTTCTGCTATTAACGGGAAATTTCTAGTGGAACAGTTCGATGTCTCTACTAAGACGGGATATGAAGATGACCTGATTTATAAGATTAAGTTTTTACAACATCGGTCTCACAAGCCACGAAAGGTCACCATCAAAGACAAGCAAGCGCTTGAGGCTACTAAAAAGAAACCGCAGGCGAAAGCTACGGAGGAACGTAGCCCTACAACAGAGAAACCTGCTCAAAAAAGCCATACGGTTGTGAGTGGCGATACTCTTTGGGGAATTGCTCAGACATTTTACGGAGATGGCAGCCGATATACTGAAATTTACGAAGCCAACAAAGACAAAATCAAAGACCCTCATTGGATTTATCCTGGACAGGAGTTTGTGATACCATGATGCAATTATTCTATCAGAACAATAAAACTGGAGATACATGGGATTTAGCGACTGTGTCTGAAAAGGTCGAATTCAAGACAACTAGAAAAGGAGCAGCTTGGAGCGTGGAGATTACCTTGTACAACTCTACAAAAGTAGCCTTTGAATATGGTTCTCCACTTGCTTTCAAGCTAGATGATAAAGAGGTGTTCTTTGGTTATTTGACGAAAATCAAGTACGAAAAAGATACTAAAACAACCTTGACTTTCCATGATCAGATAAAGTATTTGCTACGCAATATCAACTTCGTTGCCAGGGATAAAAACGTCAATCAAATCGTCTCGGCAATCGCAGGAGATTTTGATTTGAAGATTGGGGAACTAAAAGCCCCAGCCGTGACCTTATCCCCTCAGTTGAAAGAGGATAAGAAGGCTCTGGATATTATCCAAGAAGCCATGGATGAGGCCTTGGTTCAAAGTGGAGAATTACTAGTCTTGTATGACAAGTTCGGAGAGTTGACGCTAACAACTCCAAAAAACTTACCAATCCAGTACATTATCGGGAATGAATCCTTTATGTCTAGTTTTGAGTTTGAAGGTTCGATTGAAGATAGCGCCAATATTGTCCGCTTGATCCAAGAGAACAAAGAAACGAAAAAGAGAGAGGTCTACATCTATCAGGACAGCTACAATATTGGTGCTTGGGGAAACTCCAGTACATGAAAAAAGTGGATGAGAAAGCAACCGAGGGGCAAATCAAGCAATGGGGCGAAATGCT
Organism: uncultured Streptococcus sp.; assembly: GCA_927910965.1. GTDB lineage: Bacteria > Bacillota > Bacilli > Lactobacillales > Streptococcaceae > Streptococcus. The sequence goes on along the minus strand of CAKMOM010000106.1, from coordinate 8,747 downwards.
CTTGAAGATGAAAAATCGTCCCAAAGAAACTTTCAGTCTGAAAGCTGATATTGGAAGTATTGACTTCTTAGCAGGTCATGCAGTCTATGTGGATGTTAAGGATATTGAGAAAAAGGGATGGTACGTTATTGAAGAGGCAACTCATTCTTTTAGTGATGAAAAGCACACGATGGAAATTAAATTATTCATGGCAGGAGGTGAGTAGATGGAAGTGATAGAAAATCTTAAAAAATTGATTAGTAATTTCATTGAAAATCGCCAGTTCGCCAAGATAACGACTGGTGTCGTTTTATCGGTTTCTCCACTCAAAATCCAATTGACCAATGAGTTGATTTTAGATGATTCTATGCTTGCTGTCACATGGACCGATGAAACATTGGATCCTGAGTACGTAGGTCAAACCCTTCATCTCATCAGACAAGATGGTGGAGGGTTTTATTATGTCTTGTATAAGAAGATTTTCCACTACAAGCGCAAAGTGAAAGGAGGTTCTGATGAATGAGTACTCCTAAAACAAACTTTTTAAACATCGCTAAAAATGTTGTCGAAGCTAAGAAACAGCCTAGCTTAACACTGGATGAAACCAATATCTTGCTAGAAACAGATGGCATTCATGCTCTGAAGCAATCAATCAGACGAATGCTGACAACTGAACGGTTCATCTATACGATTTATGATCATCGGTACGGTGTCGAGTTAGATGCTCTATTTGGTGGGGATATGGATTATGCCCAGATGGATATCGCTCGGCGCATAAAAGAGGCCTTGTATGAAGATGACAGGATTCATGAGGCTCACTCTTTTTCTACTAAGGTAAAGAAAGATGAATTTTACGTGCAGTTCATGGTTGATAGTGATTTTGGAACATTTGAAATGGATTTGGAGGTGAAACGATGATAAAGGTAAAAACATATCCAGAAATTTTAGAGGATATGCTGGCCTTGTTTGATGATAAGTATGACAAAAGACAAGGGTCTGTCTTGTACAATCTAGTTGCGCCTGCAGCTCGAGAAGTTGCTATTCAGTATACGGTCTTAAAATCGTATGAGGAAGTTAACTTTTTAGATACGAGTACAGGAATCTTTCTAACTCGATTATGTAGGCAGTTCGGAGTTGAGCGCTTGCCAGCTACGGCATCGGTTCGATTGGTTCAATTCAAGCAGGAAATCCCGCTTGGAACTCGTTTCAGCGTGGTTAATAGTGAGTACAATTTTCGTGTCTTAGAACGTCGCTCTGGATTTGAGTATAGTGTAGTAGCTGAACAAGTCGGAAATGCCCCCAACTATGTAAGAGGTCAACTCATTAATATTGATGTATTGAGTGACTTCAAAGGGGCAGAAATCGGTTCTGTTATCGTTGTAGGCGAAGATGAAGAGACGGATAAACAACTACGTAAGCGGACTATTGAGTATTTGAAAACACCGACTTTAAACGGAAACATTGCCCAATACAAGAAATGGGCCAGCGAGTTTGTTGGTGTTGGTTCTGCTTTGGTAGAGCCACTCTGGAAAGGCGAAAATACAGTACGTGTATCTATCACAGACGCTGACGGTAATGAAGCAAGCGCAGAGCTGGTAAATAAGTTTAAGAATTACTTGGATCCTGAACCAAGTGGCCACGGATTAGGCGTTGCTCCGATTGGTGCTTATGTGACTGTTCAGTCTGTAAGTGGCTACAATGTTCGTATTACTGCAACTATCAAGATTGATGAAGATGTAGATGTCGAAACAATCAAGAATGAGGCGGGAGTACAACTCATTAAATACTTACGTGAAGAAGCATTTGAAGAGAAAGAGGTTCGGAACTATAAAGTTGCCACAATCATTGACAGAATCAATGGGGTTCGAGATGTGGACCGTATTTTGTTGAATGATAGGGAACAAAGTATTGAGCTTTCTACGAACATGCTTCCTAAGTTAGCGGAGGTAACTATCAATGTCGCACGTTAGATATCGTATGTTATCGGCTTTGCCAGAGGTCTTAGATCCAACCATCAATGATTTGTTTGAAGCTGAGATTCCAGAGCTGGAATTGATTACAGACTTAATCTTTGATACCAGACGATTGATGTTGTTGCCAGAAGCGACGGAAGACTGGATTACCCGTTGGGAAAAGGCCCTTCAGGTAAAACCGAAAACAATTGATTTGGAAGAACGTAGGCGATATCTAATCACTTTAATTTCTTCCAAGATTAAAATTAACTCAGTTAGTTTACAAAAAATTACGAAGAGCTTTACGAATGTCAATAATTTAGTAACGGTCAAGGGTTCAGCGGTACATATCCGATTTTTAGGAGAACTACCGACTGGATATTTGAACCGTTTTTTAAAGTATGTGCGTGAATTGATTCCTGCTCATTTAGGAATCCAATTCTCGGTTGAAGCGCCAATGATGAACGAGATTTATATTGGGGCTCACACATTCAGAGACATTCGTTCGGTTCGATTTGAATAGGAGGAAATAAATGGGATATTTTATCCAACCTATTGTGACTGATAAAGCAATCAGCGAAACAGCCCTAGCAATTCAAAATAGAGAACCACTGGTATTTACTCGCATAGCTTTGGGTAGCGGACGGCATCGGACGGATATTAGTAAGAAAAACAATATCGTACAAATTGTTCATTCACTGCAAGTGACACAGTCTTTATCGACGGATGTAGCTGATACGATTCGTCTAACAGCGAGGTTTGATAATTCACGGATTGAACGTGAAATGATTGTGAATGAAATCGGTGTATTTGCAAAACGTGGTAATCATGAAGAGTTCATGTACATGTACACTTGGGCAGAACAGGGAGATGTGATTCCTCCCAAAACATCTGCTTACGTATATCGAGATTATGATTTCAACACGACTATTAGTAAGAATAGTCAGATTACCATTCAATACAATGCGACTGACTTGGTTTATGCAACTGTCCCTGAATTGAAAGCGACAGAAAGAAAGCTACAAACCAATATTGATAATCACATTAGAGACACTGCCCGTCACGTTTCTGACCAAGAACGGACACGCTGGAATGGGAAAGCCGACGCAACCCACCGTCATAAGGTTGCAGACATAGACGGTCTTGAAGCGATTATCGGCAATCAAACAACAAATAAAGCGAATCAAGCAGACCTTACTGCTCACATCAATAACCGAAACAACCCACACAATGTGACGAAACAACAGGTTGGGCTAGGGAATGTCGCAAATGTCGAACAAGCAAGTAAAGTTGATTTTCAAGACCATTCGAACAACCGCAACAATCCTCACGGTGTCACAAAGACACAGGTAGGTTTGGGGAATGTCACGAATGTGGAACAGGCTACTAAGCAGGAGTTCAACGCTCACGCTACTAATCGCAACAATCCACATAGCGTTACGAAGTACCAAGTGGGACTGGGTAACGTAGATAACGTCAGACAAGCAAGCTATGAGTCTGTAGAGGATTTGAAGCGTGAATTTCAGGAGCACGAAGATAGATTAAACGCTATCGAGTACATGTTCTTGCAGAATGATTTCACTGCTCCGATTCGTACGGAAGACGGTACAGAACATACCTTGCTGGCTGATGAAAACGGTCATGTGATTGTCGCAGATTGGAAATATAGAATGGAGGTATAATATGGCAGTAATTAGTACACAGACACGGAAAGTAACTGATTTACCACAAACATATCAGGTCAACAACTCGGACAACATCATGATTCATGATGGGCGTGGGTTGAAAAAAGTGTCTGTGCAGACTTTTAAAAACGGAGTGAGTCTAACTCCCACAACCGCAACAGCTGGTTCAAATGGAGTTGTCAGACCTGATAACTCAACGATTACAGTCGATAGCTCGGGTGTTTTACGAGTAAACAGGTCAGCTCTTGGGATTCCAAGCACACCGTCCGAAGTAGTCGCTAATAAGCTGATTAACCAAAACGGAAATCAGCAAATGAAGTATTGGTATGGGTCAAAGGCACAGTATAATGCAATTAGCACAAAAGACCCGAACACAATCTATGATGTGTATGAGTAGGTGATATTATGGCTACAAGAGAAGGAATCTATGTCGGAGGGCATGAGATTGTAGAACGATATGTTGGTTCGAGATTGGTGTGGGAGAAGTGGGTGTTTGTAAAACAAATAGACATGTCTGAAGAAGTTTCAATCAGTGGTGGCAGCGGATTAACAGTTTCTTTGGAAAAGGAACGAACTGGATATGGTTATAGTACAGGTCGTTGGGGAAATAGTAAGTTAATCATTGCAGGTCGAACAACATTAGTCAAGTCAGTAACAGCAGAAATCTATACTAATAGCTGGAACAACAGGACCTACTACAAAGTTACTTTAGAGTTTTACAATTCAACAGATAAAGATCAATTTTTGTCTAGTCGTAACTATCGTGGTTTTCAATTTTATTCTAAAGAGAAAAAGAGGTAATTTAACATGGAATTTGTATTAGTAAATAAATTTTTTAGAGTTGGCAAGACGGAAGTCTCTATTCAATGTGACAAGCCGTTAACTTTTTTCACTCGTGAGTTGGAGGGTGACCGCTTGGGTGATACGGATGAAACACTCATTGAAGCAGTCAAAGAGATTCTACGTACTGAATTAGATCCTACAAGTGCTATCGTTAAGAACCAAGAACAATTGGCTAAAACGACTGCAGCACTTGAACAAGCCAACCAGCTCATGGAAGGCATGCAGAAGGTCAGCTTGCATAATACTGACGATATCGAGGAAATCTTTGCACGCTTGGAAGTGCTTGAGAAACACAATGGTATCGATCATGAGCATGAGGATGAAGCAGAGGGACATGAGGAAGCACCTCACGTTGCCGAGGCAGAGACTACCGCTGTTGAACCTGCATCAGTAACCTCACCAGTTCAACCAGAACCCCAACCAGCTACAGAAGTAGCCACAAACGGAGTCCCTAACGTGGTCGTATCTGAACCAGCACCAGCACAACCAACTACTGAACAACCAGTAGCAGAAGCACCTACACAACCTGCACCAGCAGTTGAACAACCAACAGAAAGCGAGACAGAACATGAAATTCCTACACCGACAAGCGAAGCGAGCACTAGTGAGAACAATGGAGGTAGCAACAATGAGTAAAATTACATTAGACCAAGCTAAAATCGACATGTATATCAACCTGCTTAAACGTGGGGCGATTGACTTTTCATTTGTTAATAAGCGCTTCAAAGACCGCGTACGCAAAGAATTGGAACGCCTTGGCTTGAGCCATTTGGCGAACTAGAGAGGTGTTTATGGACGTCTTACAACAGATAGAACATTTCTTCATGAACGTGCTACCATCGGCTTCACCAATTATCATCGCTTGGCTCAGCTACAAATTGCCGAAAAAAGCCAAAGAAGAGACGGAAAAAATCGTTTCGGAACTAACCGATGTTAAGAAACAGATTAAAGATGTCCAGACTACCGCTAAAGATAGCAATTCCAAAATCGACGAAGTGCAAGAAAAATTAAAAATTCACGATGAGGCGCATCTAAATACCATGAAGTTGCGCCTTGACCGTGATATGCGACGGGCTATTAACAGAGGATATACCTCTAGAGATGAATTCTCACTAGTAGAAAGCATGCATAAAAGCTATAAAACTCTAGGAGGTAATGGATACATAGATCGTTTATACTGCGATTTTGAGAAATTGGATATTACGACAGATATCTTAATTGATGATTAGATAGAAAGAGGTTCAGAATGGGTTGTAACAACCACAGAGTTAATACAACCAATTTGGCTCGAATTGATGGTGGCGACCTTATTAAACAAGGGGATTTGTCTTCTACTTTTGGGTTTGAATTGTTAGATGAGAATTACCGTGTTATGACCTTGTTTGAGGGCCAAGATGCTGTTGTTACTCTAACAAAGGGACAACGTAGGTGGAAGACAACTGCTCCCGTCACTAGCCATTCTGTCAATTTTAATTTAGATAGTATTCTACCAAGCGGAAAATATCGAGTGGAAATCTCGGTTGGGGGATATATCTTCCCAAGCGACAGAGATACTTATATTGAAATTGAAGACTCAGATAAAGAATTGGTTACGGAAGATGTCTACACTTTGAAGGAGTTAGACATTGAAAAAGAAGTAAAAAAACAACTTAGCACAGGTGGAGCATGTCAGGAAATCCCTGACTTGCTTTTTTATTACAATCTAGGAAAGGTATAAAAACAATGGAAACTAAAAAATTAACAGAGTTCGCCCGTACATTGGGAGAAGATAACAAACGAGTTAACGAAGAATTAAAAAACAAGGTTAGCACTTCAGCAATGACGCAAGCTATCTCTCAGGCAGTCACTCAAGCTAAAACGGAAGTAAAAGCTGAAATCTTGGGTGAAGGAACGCCTGAGAATCTTGATACATTGAAAGAAATTGCAGACAAAATTACAAGCATGGGCGATGACGCTGGTGGCGCGCTCCTTGGAAAAATCACAGAAGTTGGTGGACGTGTAGACCAGATTGCTAATCTTGATTTAGTCGCAACTTATAACGCAGCGAAAGCGTGAAGCCTATGAATAACCTTGAAAATCTAGCAAAAGCAATTGGTAAGGATATCAAGGGCATTAAAGAGCAACAGGTTACGAAAGATGAGTTGGAACAAAAAGCCTATCTGACAAGCCATCAATCCTTGTCAGGCTATGCCTTGAAATCGGAGTTATACAATGATATCCCAATTAAGGCAAGGATTAGTGCGTTAGAAAACCGTCCATCATTCGATACGCTGACACCGACTCAACGTGATAGATTGAAGGGTGAGAATGGTCATAGCTTAAGTGTCAATGTCCGTATCGAAGGGTCTTATCGAAATGGCGCGACTAGTCAGTTGAACCTGTTTGCGGATGTATTCTACGATGGCGAAGCAGTCACGAGTGGTTATACTCTTGATTACTACTACCGTGGCTTTGGAAATAATAACTGGGGGGTATTGAGAAATCAGACTCCCAATCCAGCTGGGAAATTTGGAACCTGGAGTGCTACCCAGCGCTCTGGTGGTTGGTTCGAAGTCCGTATTGAAGTGAGCTACAGAGGTCTAAAGGCCTCTGGGTTCGCTCATTTAGATAACGTAAACGATGGCCCCAGAGGAGCAGACGGAGTGCCTGGTCAGAACATCATCAACCAACAGGGACAACAAGCACTGAAGTATTGGGCAGGAACACAAGCGCAGTACGATGCTCTTCCAACCAAAGACCCTAACACGATTTATGATATCTTTAAGCAGGTGTAGTTATGAAAGATAGAATAAGGATAATGTTAGGCAATCAGGAGATTGTTAAGCGGTATATTGGCGATAGGTTGGTGTGGAGTGGTGGAGGAGAAATTTTATTAACAATAGAACCAAGTGGTTCTGCCGGTTATAAAGCTACTATATCTTTTTCTCTAGAAAATACTGTAATCACACCTAACAATTTTGATTATAAACAAATAAAATCTATGCAAGCCGACGATAAACCACCTCTTTCATTACCGGAAATATCTTACCTTTACAATGAGGGAAAATATTTTGAAATAGCATTCGTCGGAGATGACTCAATAGGGGAAAAAATAGAAAAATACACAAAAAAAGCAAAAATAATTAAATTTTTAAGATAGAAAGGAAAAATATATGATTAACTGGAAACTACGACTACAAAATAAATTCTTTTGGCTGACTGCTATCCCAGCCTTCTTGCTTGTCTTGCAAGCTGCTGCTGCAGTCTTTGGATATCATCTTGACTTAGGTGATATCGGCAACAAGCTGATTTTGCTTGTCAATGCGGTATTCGTGTTCTTGACTGCAATCGGTCTGGTCAATGACCCAACAACAAGTGGAATTACAGACAGCACACGAGCTCTAGAGTACAATAAACCAAGTGAGGAGTAGGTATGTCTAAAAAACAAGAAATGATTCAATTCTTCATTGACAAGGCTAATGCTGGGGATGGAGTGGACCAGGACAATGCATTCGGGATGCAATGCGCGGATGTTCCGTGCTACGCTTTTAAAAATTGGTACGGTGTGACGCTCTGGGGCAATGCTTATGACTTGCTTGAGTCAGCACGTTCGCAAGGCCTGAAAGTCGTGTATGACGCCGACTATCCAAAGGCAGGCTGGTTCTTCGTGAAATCCTATATCGCTGGCGACGGTGTCAACTACGGGCATACAGGGCTCGTCTATGAGGACTCAGACGGATATACCATCAAGACGATTGAGCAGAATATCGATGGTAACTGGGACTATTTAGAAGTCGGCGGACCTTGTCGTTACAATGAGCGCTCTGTCGATGAAATCGTTGGGTATATCGTACCGCCTGAAGAAGTCGAAACAGGCTGGCAACAGAACCAGTACGGCTGGTGGTGGGTTCGTGAAGACGGCTCTTATCCAACCGACAAATGGGAGAAGATCAACGACGTTTGGTACTATTTCGATGATAAAGGCTTTATGAAACGTAGTACCTGGTTGAACTACAAGGACGCTTGGTACTGGTTCACAGATTCAGGCTCTATGGCCACTGGCTGGGCTCGTATCAACAACGCTTGGTATTACTTCGATGAAGAAGGTAAGATGGTCACTGGATGGATTAAGCATAAGCAGACTTGGTACTACCTAGACCGTAAGGCTGGCAACATGGTATCGAATGCCTTTGTTCAATCGGCAGATGGAACAGGCTGGTACTACCTCAAGGCAGATGGAACACTGGCAGACAAGCCAGAGTTCACAGTAGAGCCTGAAGGCTTAATTACTACGAAATAATTTAAAAAA
>CAKMOM010000105.1:0-5644 GCA_927910965.1 uncultured Streptococcus sp. | reverse complement strand
TATATATATATATATATATATTAATGCATTTTTGTTGTTTTGATTTTATCTTTGGTATTTTTTAATTTTTTGATATAATAAATTAAAGTATAATTTCACTGGAGGTTCTATGCGTTTTAATCAATTCAGCTATTTAGCGCTATCTAGAGATACAATTATCTTTGAATTAAAAAAGTATGGATTTGATTTACCAGTCAACATTACAAATAAAAAAATGCTTGAGGCGTTTCTTATTCGTTTCTTTTTTAATTTTAAAGATAGCACCTATCCTCTATCCTGTTTGGCAGTTGATAAAGAAACTGACTTACTGACATTTTTTCAATCAGATAAAGAGTTGACTGCAGATATTTTCTATACTGTAGCTTTTCAACTTTTAGGCTTTTCTTATTTGGTTGACTTTGAAAACAGTGATGTTTTCCGTAAAGAAACTGGTTTTCCCATCGTATACGGTGATTTGATTGAAAATCTCTATCAGTTACTCAATACTCGCACCAAAAAGGGGAACACTCTTATCGACCAACTTGTCAGTGACGGTCTTATTCCTGAGGATAATGACTATCACTACTTTAACGGCAAGAGTTTGGCTACTTTTTCTAGCCATGATGTCATTCGAGAAGTCGTTTACGTTGAGTCTCGTGTCGATACTGACCAAAAAGGTCTACCAGATCTAGTCAAGGTCAGCATTATTCGTCCTCGTTATGACGGGCAAATCCCTGCTATCATGACAGCGAGTCCTTATCATCAGGGAACCAATGATAAAGCTAGCGACAAGGCTCTCTACAAGATGGAGGGCGAACTCGAAGTCAAACCTACTCACAAGATTGAGCTAGAAGAACCTCAACTAAATCTCGTCCAAGCTCAAGGTCAAGCTGAGCTTGTGTCAGAAGCTGAGGAAAAGCTAACGCACATCAACGCTAGCTATAGTCTCAACGACTACTTCCTTCCACGTGGTTTTGCTAATCTATATGTTTCAGGTGTTGGTACCAAAGACTCTACTGGTTTCATGACTAACGGGGGATATCAGCAAATCGAGGCTTATAAAAAATGTTATCGATTGGCTCAATGGTCGTTGCCGTGCCTTTACTGATCACACGCGCCAGCGTCAAGTCAAGGCTGACTGGTCAAACGGAAAAGTGTCCACAACTGGACTTTCCTATCTTGGTACCATGTCCAATGGTCTTGCGACTACAGGTGTCGATGGTTTAGAAGTCATCATTGCCGAGGCTGGCATTTCTTCATGGTACAACTACTACCGTGAAAACGGTCTGGTCACTAGCCCAGGTGGTTATCCAGGTGAGGACTTTGACTCTCTTGCTGAACTAACCTACTCTCGTAATCTCTTGGCTGGCGACTATATCCGTGGTAACGAAGCTCACCAAGCTGACTTAGAAAAAGTAAAAGTGCAACTGGATCGCAAGACTGGCGATTACAATCAGTTTTGGCATGACCGCAATTATCTGCTCAATGCCCATAAAGTAAAGGCTGAGGTTGTCTTTACTCATGGTTCTCAGGATTGGAATGTCAAACCACTTCATGTTTACCAGATGTTCCATGCGCTCCCTACTCATATAAATAAGCACCTCTTTTTCCATAATGGTGCCCATGTTTACATGAACAACTGGCAGTCTATTGACTTCCGTGAATCCATGAATGCCTTATTGACTAAGAGATTACTAGGACAAGAAACAGATTTTCAACTTCCGACCGTTATCTGGCAGGACAATACCACTCCTCAGACTTGGCAGACTCTTGATGATTTTGGTAATCAGGAAAGCTCAGAAACTTTCTCACTTGGTCAAGAAGAGCAAGTCATTCAAAACCAGTACCCAGATAAGGATTTTGAGCGCTATGGTAAAACATACCAGACCTTTAATACAGACCTCTATCAAGGGAAAGCCAATCAAATTACTATTGACCTTCCTGTGACCAAGAACCTCCACCTGAACGGTCGCGCTCAGCTCAATCTTCGTATTAAATCTAGTACCAATAAGGGGCTCTTATCGGCCCAACTACTGGAACTTGGACAAAAGAAATATCTACAACCTTATCCAGCTGTTTTAAGTGCTAGAACCATTGACAACGGTCGCTACCACATGTTGGAAAATCTCTGTGAATTGCCATTTCGTGAAAATGTGCAACGAGTCGTGACAAAAGGCTATCTCAATTTACAAAATAGAAATGATTTACTGTTGGTAGAGGAGATTACTGCAGATGAATGGATGGATATCCAATTTGAACTGCAACCGACTATTTATAAGCTAAAAGAAGGAGATACTCTTCGTTTAGTTCTCTATACTACTGACTTTGAAATCACAATCCGTGACAATACCGACTACCACTTGACTGTCGATCTTGAACAGTCTAGTCTTATCCTACCTTGTCAAAAGGTTTAATATATCAGACTTTCAAGATGGAACTATTTCCACTTGAACTGTTAAACTACACATAAACTTGGTATCAAATTCAATCCTAGTCTAGACCTATGATATGCATAAAACTGGATTTTGGACAAAAGATACTAAGACCCTAACCAACATGTGCAATCATTTATAATACTCGCTACCATACCACATGTTGGAAATCTCTGTGAATTTCCATTTGGCATAAATTCACAACAAGTCGTGACAAAAGGCTACCTAAATTCAATGATTTACTGTTAGTAGAGGACACCAATGTAAATAAACGGATAGAGAGCCAATTCATCTCCACCCAACTAGTGACAAGTTAAAAGAGGGAGATTCTCTCCGTTTAGTCCTATACTACTGACTTTGAAATCATCATACGTGACAATACCGCTTACCACCCGACTGACAATCTCGTTCAGTCCACGCTTTCTGTATCTAGTACAAGGAGTAACATTTTATGAATAAATCTGAACACCGACACCAACTCATACGAGCTCTTGTAACAAAAAACAAGATTCATACTCAAGCTGAGCTACAAGCTCTTCTTGCCGATAATGATATTCAAGTTACACAAGCTACACTTTCGAGAGATATTAAAAGTATGAACCTTTCAAAAGTACGAGAAGAAGACAACTCTTACTACGTGCTCAATGCAGGTTCAACCTCAAAATGGGAAAAACGGCTCGAAATTTACATGGAAGATGCTCTTGTCTTGATGCGTCCAGTTCAACACCAAGTCCTACTAAAAACCCTTCCTGGGCTTGCTCAATCCTTTGGTTCTATCATTGATGCTTTGAGCTTCCCTGATGCTATCGCTACCCTCTGTGGCGATGATGTCTGTCTTGTCATCTGTGAAGATGCAGAAGCTGCCCAAAAATGCTTTGAAGAGCTGAAAAAATTCGCTCCACCATTTTTCTTTGAAGAATAAAAAAATTCCGTGTCTGATCTGGCACGGAATCTTTTTATCTATTTTACTGAGATGGATTGTCTTTTTTAGTTCGTGCCAATCTCAGGGCACGATTTGGATTGAGACGATTAAACAGTTCTTCCAATTTCTTTTCATTCCAAACATCTGCGGCTGAAACAAAATTGCCATCCGCGTCTCGGAAAGATATCGGTTTATCTCCCATACCAGTCTCCTAGTCTACAAATTCAAACTCAAATTTACCAATGCGGACCAAGTCCCCATCTTTAGCACCACGAGCACGAAGGGCTTCATCAACCCCCATCCCACGAAGCTGGCGGGCAAATTTCATGACAGACTCGTCACGATCAAAGTTGGTCATATTAAAGAGTTTCATGAGTTTTTCACCAGAAAGTACCCATGTCGCATCGTCATCACGACTAATTTCAAAGGCTTTTTCTTCCTCGTCAAATCCATAGTAAGCTTCTTCTTCCATATCTGACTCGTCATAGAGCAAGAATTCTGGTGTCTTATCTAACAATTCAGCTGTCGCATCCAAAAGCGTTGCCAGACCTTGCTTAGTCAAACCAGATATTGGGAAAATAGCTGGCAACTCTTCAAATTCATCGTAGTTTTCAGCCAATTTTTTCTTGAATTCTACAAGATTTTCCTGACTCTCAGGCATGTCCATCTTATTGGCTACAATAATCTGTGGACGCTCCATCAGACGGAGATTATATGACTCCAGCTCTTTATTGATGGCAAGATAATCCTCATAAGGATCACGGCCTTCGCTAGCTGACATATCAATAATATGAAGGATGACACGTGTACGCTCGATGTGACGGAGAAACTGTGTCCCCAAACCAACACCTTGACTAGCACCTTCAATCAAACCTGGTAGATCAGCTACTGCAAAGGATTCACCTGATTGGGTACGAACCATACCTAAATTTGGCACAATAGTGGTAAAGTGGTAGGCACCGATTTTTGGTTTAGCAGATGTGATAACACTTAAAAGTGTTGATTTCCCTACAGATGGGAAGCCTACTAAACCAACATCCGCAAGGATTTTTAGTTCCAATTGCAACTCACGTTCCTGACCTGGTTCTCCATTTTCAGAGATTTCCGGTGCAGGATTTTTTGGTGTCGCAAATCGAATATTTCCACGTCCACCGCGACCACCGTGAGCTACAATAAATTCTTGACCGTGCTCAATCAAATCTGTCAAGACCTTGCCAGTCTCTGCATCACGCACCGTCGTACCTTGTGGTACTCGAACTCTAAGGTCCTCAGCACCACGACCATGCATTCCTTTGGTCATCCCTTTTTCACCAGATTCAGCCTTGAAATGACGATTGTAGCGGAAATCCATCAAAGTCCGTAACCCTTCGTCTACAACGAAGACCACATTTCCTCCACGACCACCGTCACCACCCCAAGGACCGCCATTAGGGACATATTTTTCACGGCGAAAGGCAACCATGCCATCACCACCATTACCAGCCTTAACCTTAATCTTGGCCGTATCTAAAAACATACTCATTTTTCTTCTCACTTTAAAAAAGGGCTGGGAAATCCCAGTCACTAAATTTTCTTGAATCTATTTTATAGATTACTGAGGGCACCAATTGCAGTTGCAAAAATTCCCAATAAACTTGCTACTAACATGATAAGCACGATAAGCAAGGTTAATTTCTCAAACATCGTTTTTTTACGTTTTCCATTATCTCCAAATGCCATTTTTATCTCCTTCGTTACATTCTATTTTCTATTATCTTAGCATGAATTCAGCTAGTTTTCAATAGTCACTTGATACTGGTGCAATAATCCATAAAATGATATAAGCTACAATTCCTGCCCCATAACAAAATGCAAGAACACCCCATATTACACGAACAATAGTCGGATCAATATCAAAATAATTTGCGACCCCAGCACATACTCCAGCAATTTTTTGATCACTACCACTTCTCATCAATTGTTTTTTCATAGCTATTCCTCTTTCTATTCTTCATGGTCTTTCCAATAATCTCTGATGCTGATTAACTGTGTTTTTGAAGCCCTCAGCATGCGTCTAGAGCCTTTTACCGGTACAGCGACCACCTTTTGCGGAAGATACAAAACCGTCTTAAAGATACGCTGGCTGACCGTATCATCTTTGGCTAAATCTTTCTGGAAGTTATTTGAAATGATGGAATCCAGATAAACTCAATCGATATCTCGTTTTCCCCAAAGTTTTCAGCTGAAATCTCATACAACTTCTCTGATAAAGTATGCTCATTCATGTCTGGTGTTGCAATCAGGGCCTCTAAAATAGCACCAGCCAAATCAT